>JAQVEI010000584.1 GCA_028697695.1 Lentimicrobiaceae bacterium | reverse complement strand
GTAATATTCATCCACTTTAACCTTTCCCTTTTCTACTTCAACCCCTGCTTCTTCCAGGCCAAGGTCTTCGAGGTTGGAAGTGATGCCAACAGCCGAGAATACGATTTCGGCTTCAACCACTTCTTCGCCTTTTTTTGTTTTGATGGTCACTTTGCATAAGTCGCCACTGCTGTCAACTGAAAGTACTTCCGAGGAGGTCATCACTTTCATTCCCGATTTCTTGAAGCTACGTTCCAGTTGTTTGGATACTTCCTCATCCTCAACCGGTACAATATTTGGCATAAACTCAACCAGCGTAATTTTGGTACCCAGGGTATTGTAGAAATAGGCAAACTCTGAACCAATAGCGCCGGAACCAACCACAACCATGCTTTCAGGTTTTTTGGGCAACACCATTGCTTCGCGGTATCCAATTATTTTCCTGCCGTCCTGTTTCAGGTTAGGCAGCTCACGCGAACGAGCACCCGTAGCCAAAATAATGTTTTTGGCGGTGTACTCGCTCTTTTTGCCCTCTGAATCCGTAACTTCAACAACTTTATCCTTTTTTAACTTACCATTCCCGGTAATGGTTTCAATTTTATTCTTTTTCAGTAAAAATTGAATGCCTTTACTCATACCATCGGCTACACCCCGGCTTCGTTTAATGATGGCTTCAAAATCCGGACTAGCTTCCCCCTGTATGGATATGCCATAATCCGCCGCATGCTTCAGATAATCAAATACTTCCGCACTCTTCAAAAGTGCTTTGGTGGGAATGCATCCCCAGTTTAAACAAATGCCTCCCAGCTCGGCGCGTTCAACAACTGCCACTTTCATGCCCAACTGAGCAGCACGTATAGCAGCTACATAACCGCCCGGTCCTGAACCAATAACTATCAGATCGTAATTCATGTTTGTATGTTTAATTCAACAATTTTAAATTATATTCTCAGAAGAATGCCCTGCTTTTTCAGGCTGAAATAAATGATGGTTATTCCTTAGTCAGGAAAAATCCGCATCAGGAGAGCCATCAATGCAGTTAAATTTTAGTAAAACTTACTGTTTTCTTTTCAACGTGTAAAGGTTTTTAACATCACAGGTATTCCTGCTGCAAAGTTAATCATTTACCCGGCTTCAACAAGTGGGAGAATGGTTTTGTTTGTGAATGATTTAACTTAAACAGCTCATTAAAACGAATAGATATGTTCAATATCCATTACGATATGAGGCAATAGCAAAGCTTTTATAAACTTTTATGTTTTCTGCACTCAATAATCCGGCATTCAAAATACAGTGGATAAACAATTCTGTTAAAGTAGCAGATGCCGCATTGTACATTATTTATAAACCCAACTCTCTTTCAAACCCGGTTTCAAGCGAAATAAAGGTTTCTGTGAAGGTAATTTCCGGAATCGATTGAATTTGTCCGACAATAATCTGCTTAAGGTGCTCATTATTCCGGGTATATATTTTCAGCAGCAAACTGTATTTACCGGAAATATGATGACATTCCACAATTTCGGGTATTTTCTTTATCTTATTAAATACCTCCTCATGGGTTGACGTGGCCGTAAGGTTAACCTGTAAGCCAATAAAAGCGCAGGTATGATAGCCCAGCCCTTTTGGGTTGAGGCGCAGTGATGAGCCTGCAATAACTCCGGCCTCCTCCATTTTATCTACCCGCTGATGGATGGCAGCGCCGGAAACTTTACAGCGCCTGGCAATTTCCATGAAAGGAAGGCGGGCATTGGCATTCAATAAATTGATAATTTTCTTATCCAGACTATCAATATGAAAGTTAAGATTCATGAATATTAGAAGTTAAATGATAAATTATTGCAAAAATGGCAAAATAAGTTATAAAATTAAAATAATACCTGGGTTTTTAGTTAAAGCTATTATTTTTATGTTCTGTTTCATGCATTTATGCTAATTTTGAGGTCTTAATCCATACCTTACGAATTGAAGGTTTTGAGGCCACAATTTTCACGATTCCATGGATTAAAAACAGATAGAGGCGCTGCACAGCCAAAGATTAAGTACAAATTATTCACATAAAAAACATAAAAAATGAAATTCGATCCGGCAAATCAAATTCAGGACCTTCGTCAGTTTGGCGAATTTGGCGATGTAAATCCTTCAGTATGCGAGTCGGCTACCTTCACCTTTATGGAAGCCAAAAGTATGGTTGATACCTTTCAGGGAGAAGCTGAAGGTTGCTTTTTGTATTCCCGTCACTGGAATCCAAGCAACAAATATCTGGCCGATGCCATGGCAGCTATGGAAGGTACCGAATCGGCATGGGTGACCGGCAGCGGCATGGCAGCCATCACCTCCACCATTCTTCATCTTATTTCGTGTGGCGACCATATTGTTTCGAGTATAACCACCTATGGAGGAACGTTTGCATTCTTATCCAATTATTTGAAAAAATTCAATGTAGAAGTGTCTTTTGTTGATATCACCGACCTCAAAGCGGTGGAAGCTGCCATCAGACCCAACACCCGGCTTATCTACACGGAA
>JAQVEI010000583.1 GCA_028697695.1 Lentimicrobiaceae bacterium | reverse complement strand
ACTCTCGTCCAACGAAGGGAATTCAGGATTCTCCGGGGTATAAATTACCGGTTCCCAGCCAAATGTACGCAGGTATTTCGCAAATTTTAACCAGCGTTGCACACCGGCGCCTCCACTGGGAGGCCAATAATAGGTAATTATCAGTACTTTACGCACACCCTTGGTTTTTAGGACCCAGCCTCCTGCTTGTTATTGCCTCTGCGCACAAGCGTTACCAGATATCCGACGCCCAGCAATAAAAGCAGAAGCGAACCGGCAAATGATATTTTCTCACCTATGAAATACACACTCGGTTCAAATTTAAAGGTAATGGTATGCTCTCCCTCGGGTATGATCATGGCGCGCAACACGTAATTGGCCCGGAAATAAGGTGCAGGTTTCTCATCGATATAGGCATCCCAGCCTTTATCGTAATAAATTTCACTAAATACAGCCATTTGCGGTAGGGTTGACTTACTGTGGTAAACAAGCTGATTGGGTGCATATTCAGTCAGTTCAATGTTTGCCGTAGTATCGCGTTTGGCGCTGAAGTTGCCCAGTATGGGTTTGTAACGCTGATCAATGATGGCAGTTCGTTCGGGTGAAAACTGTGAAAGAGCATTCATTTCTTCGTCGGCGTTTTTCACTATCCTGAAATCACTTACAAACCAGGCATTGCCCAGTGCCTCCATGTTAATTTGCACCACAGGCTGCCCCTGCTCATTACTTACAATGAAGTATTTGGTATTCAGCATGTTGAATACGGCTTCATTGCCGTTCATCATCTGATTTTCAATGAGCTCCTGATAACGGCGCAACTTCGCGCCGTGATAGCCGCCTATGCTTTTGTGATAATACGAAGTGCTCGCATCCTGAAACGTACTGACCATGGAATTAAACACCCTGAAATTTGGATCCACGTCCTTTAAAATAATCTTATCGGCAGCGGTGGCAGGAAAGGGATTATTCACCATTTGCTTGCGTGCGAAATCTTCATTGTTTAAATAGCGATGGGCTACCGGTATCAAATCCAGGGCAGTGATGACGATTACCAGTACAATAAAAAGAGATTTGCTGAGCTTCTCACGGCTGTATAAGAACAATACAGCGCCTATGCTCAGTATAAAAAACAGACTGCGCAACGCATCTGCTTTTAATATGCTGACGCGTGCCATTTTAAAGTTTTCAACAAAGTCGTTGAACTGGGTGAGCTGAGCAGCATCCAGACTTTGTCGTTGCTCATTCAGTGCTGATTGCTCCATTTGACTAAAGAAGTCAAAAAATACCTGTGGAATCAGGTAAAACAGTGCGGCCAGTCCGGCAGTTATCCCCAGGGAGAGATAAAAAGCACGCATATGCTTCTTCAGAAGGCCGGGCTTTTCAAAAATTTCTTTCAGGGTAAGTATGGCCAGCAGGGGTATGGTCAATTCTGCAATAACCAATATTGTGGAAACAGCCCTGAATTTGTTGTACCCGGGAATGTAATGCAGGAAAAAGTCAGTGAGCGGCATGAAGTTTTTTCCCCATGATAGCAATATGGCCATTACAGTAGCAGAAAACAGCCACCAGCGAATCCATCCTTTAAGCACAAACATGCCCAGAATGAACAAAAAGACCATTGCGGCACCAACATACACCGGACCTGAGGTAAAAGGCTGATCGCCCCAATACTGGTTTTGCCTGGCAATCATGTTGGCATAGGTGGGATCCACCTGTTGCATGGCTTTTTCGTTGTTGCCCAGCATACCGGTAGCTCCTCCTTTCACATTGGGAACCATCAGGCTAAAGGTTTCCCCTTTGCCGTAACTCCATTGGGTAGCATAATCCTTGTCGAGTCCGGTGGTTCGGTTTTCGGGGCTGTGGCTCAGTTCTGATTTGCCCCGTATGGTTTCTTTCCCATACTCCCAGGTAGCCCATAGGTTGGTAACATTGGTGCTGAGTGCCAATAGCGCTGCCGCAACAAGTAAACCGGTGGCTTTTAAAAATTCGGGAACGGTTTTTTCCTGAATGGCAACCACCAGCCGGGTGATGCCAAGTAAAACAACCACCAACATGAGGTAGTAAGTGATTTGAAGGTGGTTGGCCCTAAGTTCCAGAGCGAGAAATAAAGCTGTAAGCAAAGCGCCGGCAATGTGCTTTCCCCGGTAGGTAAGCAATATTCCCGCCAATACAGGTGCCATATAACCTATGGCGTGGGCTTTGCTGTTGTGTCCGGCCTCCAGAATAATGAAAAAATAAGAGGAAAATGCAAATGCAACCGAGCCTGCAAGGGCGAGCCAGGGGTTAACTCTGAGTACCATCAGCAATATGAAAAACCCAAGCAGATAGATGAATACCAGGTTGGCGGGATGGGGAAGACCCAGTTTAAAAATATCGTCTATGTAGCGGATAAGATTACCCTTGTATTGTACCGAGATCTGGTATGCCGGCATTCCACCAAACATCGAATTGGTCCACAATGCTTCCTCCCCCGTTTTTTGCCGGTAATCCGTTATTTCTTTCGACATCCCTTTCCATTGGACAATATCCGATTG
>JAQVEI010000582.1 GCA_028697695.1 Lentimicrobiaceae bacterium | reverse complement strand
ATGTTAAGAACAAGTTTCTCCAATGACATAGTTTCAGGTACAGACACATATGCTTTGAACCAATAATGCTCATCAGGACCATACCAGTGATCCTTTTCCGAATCGAAACTCTTCCATTCGCAGGGTGCGTTTTCCGCAGCTTCAGGATTGATATAATTACCCTTCTTAACTTGCCATTGAACAATTTTGAACTCATTTCTATACATCTGCTTTTTCAGCTGATTAACTATCACTTCTATTCTCTCTTTTGCGAATATCATATCGTTCACTCCTCGCACAAATTGTTTTCCTGCATATGTTTGAATAACATATCCACAGTGGTAAAAGCAAATCCCGTCACTGTATCTGCACAACCATAATAAATGGCTATAAAAAATGCAATTCTGGATTGTGTGCAGAAAACAAATGGCTTATAAAAAATTAGAAAGCGCTACAAAAGCAGCAGCAAACAAGAAAACAAATGGATATATCAAAAAGGTCAATTTGCATCATATATTATTGTCATTATAATATTTTGAGGATAATTCCCAAATTTTTCGCCAAAAATATTTATCCCACCAATATTTTCAGCAGTTTCCTTGACACCAATCCGCATTTTCACAACAGGATATTCTACGACATTAAGATCTCTAATAGCTACGTCGGAACATTTTAGATTATTGACATAAGTGCCATCCACTCCAACAACCCATTCGGTTAATATTCCATATTGCGTACTATCTAAATACCACTCTTCAGGCGTAATTTTACCTCTTTTCCCCCCATAATCCGCAGGAGATAACCATGTTCCTATCTCCACGTCATTAATCCACATGGTAATATCTGATTTCCAATTATCATTGTACCCTGGAGCCTCAGAACAAATTTCAACAGAAAACGAAATTGATGAAACAACAGTATCTTTTAACTGATTAACAGGTATATGATATTCAACAAACCCTTTACGGAACCAGAGTAACTGTGCATCAATTCTTTCTGGTAGTAAAAAAGCATATTTATTGTCTATTTGAAAATCTTTATTCAATGTTCCATCTTGATTAAAAAGAACATAACCACAAGAAGGCGAGACTTCATACGCATGAAAATTCCCAATGGGAACGCTCATCTCAAGCTTTTGCATATGATTTTTTAGATTCTTTTGAACTCGCAAATTAATCAAAATATCCAGATAAACAGGAGAACATATTTTATTTGAACCATTCTTCGCAGGTTGCTTATCTGATATTATAAGTCCTGCATCCTCCATAGCTTTAACATTAGTGGAAATAGTTGAGCTGGGAGAATTTAATAACTCGGCAATTTCTTGAATATTCAATGGTCCAGAATAACTAAGAATCTTCAGTATCTCAATCCGAAGAGGTGTCGATAGCGCGCGACATACATTAACAATATCTACAGAATTATTTAGTGATAACTCAAGCATAAAATCTCCCAGCTAAATTTAGTTTTGTGAAATATCAAATACGGATATTAAGACATCAATTTATATTTCACAAAGTTGCAGATGACACAATCACCCGATCCTGTACCCAGTTTTCTTTATAATACATGTTATTTTCAAATGTATCACCTATATCCGCCATTTTTCTCAACATTTTTTGCTTCATTGTTTCTTTTAGATCTCTGTATTGCGTATCATTGATTAAATTATACATCTGAAACGGATCAGCAATATTGTCGAATAGAAACTCCATCCCATCTGATTTATAAACTGCATAGGTATACTTATTACTTCTACAAGCTCTCCATTCATAACCATCACCAAATATTGCCGTAGGCCCTGTTCCTTGTAGCAGTGCTACATGGTTACTGCTTTCGTTTTCACAAATTTCTCTACTCAAGTCATTTCCTTCGACAGCTTCCGGAATCGGGAGATTAAGCATACTAAGTAAGCTTGGCATAATATCAACAGTATTTAGAACAATATCACTCTTAGAATTCTCTTTAATTACATTCTTCCACTTCACAAGAAACGGAACCCTGACAGCTTCCTCATAGAAGATGTTTTTTGCCCTTCTCCCATGCGCCCCAAACATCTCACCATGATCAGAAGTAAATACGATAATTGTAGAATCGTCTATCCCATTTTCTTTTATTGCACTCAATAACCTTCCTACATTGTCATCAAGATTGCAAATCATAGCATAATAGCAGCGCATCCACTCAACAAGTTCTTCTCTCTCTCCTGGCTCAAACTTCGCCCAAGCGTCAGCATGCTCATCATTTTCATCTAAATAATTTGGAGGCAAAGTAAAATCCAAGTCTTTAACTCTATCTAAACAATCTTGAGGAACATTCTCAGAGACCCAAGGATCATGCGGCGTCCCGTATGATAAAAAGAATGCAAATGGTTTATCATCATTCGATAATTTTTCAATCTGTTCAATAGCCATATCGGTTTGTGCATCAGGCTCATACTTATCGTAGAATATTTTTTCAGAATCATTCAGATGATAATAAGCAGTTCCTACATTGTATTCATGTCGGAAATTATAAGCTGCAAAATAATCATT
>JAQVEI010000581.1 GCA_028697695.1 Lentimicrobiaceae bacterium | reverse complement strand
ATAGCGTGCAACACCAAACATAGCAAGCGCGGCTAAGGGCGAGAAATTCATAGGATGGGGCAAAAGCCGGCTTAATGCCAGGGCAAATAAAATGGCTGTAATCACAGCAAAAGAAAGCGGGAATCGATTGTTTTTCATGCAAGCAACAATTTATGTGTTTAATAATTAAGGGGAAATTGCAGCACGCGTGAAAAACCAAAACAGCAAAAATAATAGCCGGGCTTTCCGATCTGCAGTTCATTCACCGTAAACTACAATATCCACCAGACAATGGCAGGTCTTCTGACTTACTCCGTTTTTTCAACGCCTTCCCATTCGTTGGAGCTGAACAGTGGCTTTTGGTTGAAAAATTCTTTTAGAGATCACAGCAGCGGGAACTGTAGCCGGTTTACACGGCATTCCCTTTTATCCGTTTCCGGACCATTGCGCGGCAAAGATAGCATAATTAAAGGATCTTCAAACAATACCCACAATTTATATTTTTATGGGGCTTGCCTGCATGTAAGCCAGCAATTGGAAAATGGATAATTTTCCGGGATAAATGAGTATTTATGGTATAAACACTTTTAAAGATTATTTTACCTGGCCTTTTCAGTAGCTCGAACGGAGTATTCTGCTCTTTGGTTTTAACTTATATTTATGGAGGATTCTGCATGAGTCTGTTCTAAATACCTCACTATAAGGCCACAGGAATGCTTTATGTATTAATCTACGCATGCCAATATAAGCGAAGTGTTATACACGCTCCAGTAATTTGATTTTCAAACTGTAATATAAAAATAACAGCAGGTTCTGTCTTGCCTGCTGTTACATATATTTACTCCTGCGAGATTATTTTAAATAGGTATCCAGCCATTTATAAAATTCCCGGTGCCATAGAATGCTGTTTTGAGGTTTAAGCACAAAATGGGTTTCGTTGGGGAAGAATAAAAAGCGGCCTGGGATACCCAGCAGCCTATTGGCATTAAATGCCTGCATTCCCTGGGTATAAGGGATTCTGAAATCGTAACCTCCATGTATTACCAGCATGGGGGTATCCCAATTGCCTACAAAATTGTGTGGAGAAAAGTCGTAACTTTTGGGCCGGGGTTTTTCCCAAAAAGGTCCGCCATAATCGAGGTTTACAAAAAACATCTCTTCGGTTTCCAGGTACATGCTTTCAAAGTTAAATATGCCGCAATGAGCGATAAAGGTTTTGAATCGTTTGTTGTGATTGCCGGCCAGCCAGTAAACTGAGAATCCGCCATAGCTGGCACCTACCGCTCCCAGTCGTTCTTCATCCACCCAGGGCTCGGCAGCCACAGAATCGATTGCAGTAAGATAATCCAGCATGTTTTGTCCACCGTAATCGCCACTTATCTGATCGTTCCACTCCTGCCCGAAAGTGGGCAATCCACGTCGGTTGGGTGCAACAATTACATAGTCGTGAGCAGCCATCATTTGAAAATTCCATCGGTAACTAAAAAATTGGCTTACAGCACTTTGGGGGCCACCCTGGCAATACAGCAGGGCAGGGTACTTTTTGTTTTTATCGAAATTTGGCGGTAAAATAACCCAAACCAACATTTTTTTACCATCGGTAGTGGTTAACCAGCGTTTCTCTGATTTCCCAAAAGTTACATTTTTCAATATTTCGCGGTTGGTGAAAGTCAGTTGTTCCTCACTGCCATCGGGCTTCACCCGAAATACCTCCGAAGGTAGATCATGCCGCATTTTGGTGATGATAAGCTCTTCGCCATCAACAGCAAACGCCTGAATGTCGTGATCGCCATGGGTAAGCTGTGTAATGACGCGGGTTGAAATATCCATTCGGTAAACCTGGTAAGTAGCATGTATACCGCTAATGAAATAAAGATATTTCCCGTCGGCATTAAATTTAAAGTTGGTAGAACTCTGGTCAAAATCTTCCGAAAGATCCTGGAAAACCCGAATAGTTATTTCTCCTGATTTCCCGGAGGATTTCCTTTTGGATTCATATTGTTTTTTAAATTCATTCAGTGACTTTGGGTTTAGTTCACACATCATAATCCTGTCTTTGTCAGCCTCAAAACCTGGCGTTTCCATACTGCGCCATACAATGAGGCTGCCATCTGGAGAAAAGACCGGATCCTGATCATAGCCTGGATTCCCGTCGCTAAGGTTTTCGGTTTTACCGGTATTCAAATCATACAGGTAGATATCGCTATTGGTACTGATGGCATATTCTTTACCTTTCAGCTTTTTACATGTATAGGCCAGTGCATTGCCATCGGGCGACCAGCTTATTTGCTCCATGCCACCCCAGGGCATCAGCGGGCTGTCATAGGGTTCTCCGGGCATGATGTCTTTTCCTGCATCCACTTTGCCATCGCTGTAGGGCGCGATAAATACATGGCTATAGGCATAATCGTGCCAACTGTCCCAATGGCGATACATCAGGTCATCGTAGATCATCGCATCGGCCAGCGGCAGGTCGGGATAGAGATCATGAACATCCTTTTCAATTTTAACATCTTTAATATATGCGATGTGTTTCATA
>JAQVEI010000580.1 GCA_028697695.1 Lentimicrobiaceae bacterium | reverse complement strand
GGTACTTCAAATGTGCTTGTCAATATTTGTTTTGACAACACGGGCTGGAGCGGCAATAGTTATGTTTACGGCGGCCCCGCTGCAGGAATGACCTGGCATGAACATGCTGACAATGCTGTAGGCTGTTCTTTTAATGCCGGCACAGTTCAGTCAAATCGTCCCAATGTACGGTTTGAAATTGGACCTCCTCCTCCGCCACCAAGTGTCAGCGTTCAGGTAGGAACTGGTACTGCTACTTTTGGGTTTCCTTTTTACACCTTGTATATGGATGCCCGCACCCAATTGCTTTATCCTGCAGATGAAATCTATGCTGCCGGAGGAATGCCTGGTGACATCCTTTCCATTGGATTTAACGTTTCTTCTGCCAATGCTCATGTGATGAATGGTTTTAACATTGATATGCAAAACTATTCAGGGGCAACCATTCCCACTTTTGTAGAAACAGGCTGGACCAATGTATATTCTGGTACTTATGCTGTACCCGGTACAGGTCTTCAAACCATTGATTTACAAACTCCCTTTACCTGGGATGGCGTTTCAAACCTGCTTGTAAGTGTTTGTTTTGATAACAACAATTACGCGAGCAATAGCCTTGTATATGGCACTAATTTACCGGGGCTGATAGCAGCTAACCGGGCAGACCTCTCAACAGGAAGTGGCTGTACCGAAATTACCACGGTAGGTTCTTCCTATACCACCCGGGCAAATATTTATCTTGAAATTGTTCCTGCAAGCACACTGCCTACAGGTATAGTTCAGGGATTTGTAACCAATGGCTTTGGTGTACCCATAGCCAATGCTACGGTAGCTGCTGATGGTGATAACGGAAGTTATGTAACTACCTCAGGGCCTAACGGTGCTTATGTTATTAATGACATAAGTATAGGCACTTATACCATGGCTGCTGTAAAGGATGGATACAATATGGTAACAGTGGAGGGCGTGGTTATTATGCCTTCAGCTACAACTTACCAGAACTTTGAACTTCCCCGTCCTTCCATGGCTGTAACTCCCAATCCATATAATGTTACGGTTAACCCCAATGAAATGTTGGAGGGCGCCATGAACGTAGCCAACAATGGCGACGGCACACTTGAATGGACTGCTGAAGTAATTTACATGGACGAATCTAACCATATTGCTCCCGGTATAGATCCTACTATACCTGTTCGTGATTTCACCAATTCTACTCCGGTAGAAAGCTTTGGCGAAGATGCAAGCATTGGCCGCGGAAATGGTGAACCACTGAATAGCCGCAATACCATGCTGTGTCCTGCCGGAAGCCTGTTTAACAACGCTCCGGTTGGTTCCGATAATGGATACAATGCTGCCGGCGCGTATACCTGCTATCAGCAATTTACAGGCGTAAGTGGCAGTTTCAACAAACTGATATTCTGGGCAATATTTACAGCGGCACCTCCGGCTTCCATGGATTTTCAAATTGAAATCCGCGGCCCGGGTGCTACACAGCCCGGACCTGTAGTTAGTTCAATTACTGCCAGCCTGGCTCCGGTTAACACAGGAACCCCCGTAATAGGTTACAATACCTATATGTTTACAGCTGATTTACCCTCTACCAATATGGCTACCGGATGGATTGGCATTCATTGCACCACTGCGTCACCCACTTTCTATTGGTTGAACTCAATGACCGGAACCGGTAATGGGTCGCAATTTAATGGTAGTTCATATGTAGCTCTCGATGAGTATCTGGCCATGTGTCTTACCGGCGGTGGTAGTGGTGCCGGCGACGGCTGGCTAACCTTAGGCAGCTACGAAGGTACTGTAGGCCCTTACGGCAACTACAGCATCCCTGCTTACTTCAATGCCGAAGGCGCTGAAGCAGGTGAAGTGTATACCGCTGAGGTAACCTTTACTTCCGAGCCCAACGTAGGGACAGTTACTGTTCCAGTTACTATGGTTGTTGCCGGCCCGGCTTTGGCTATGCCCGAAAACCTTACGGCAGTTTTAACCAATCCGGTTACCGGACAGGTAAACCTTTCGTGGACCTTTAACCCCACCGATGCCTTCTTAAACTTTGCCATCAGGCGCAATGGCGTGGTTGTGGGTTATACAGCCAATAACAACTACGTGGATATGCTTCCTACCTTTGGCACATATGACTATACGGTTCAGGCCGTGTACGACGAAGGTATGTCGTCACCTGCCGGCCCCGTTCAGGTAGAATGGGCCAATCCTACAGCAGTTGTTTCCCCGCTTTATATTTACGATGAGCTGTGGGTAAACAGCCAGGCTGTTCAAACCGTAACCATCAGCAATACCGGTGAGGGTACGCTTGCTTTCAACTTCCCCGAATGGGTAGAAGATGACGGCAACCGGGCTCCTTTGGCCTATTGTACTGCCAGTGGCGGATGCGATGAGTACATCGGTACATTTATTTTTGGTGACCAGATTAACAACTCATCCGGTTGTACCAATTATGGCAATTATACCTCCATTTCAGCTGATGTTGAAATCGGAGAAACCTATGCAGTTACTCTGCAGAACCCCAGCCCATG
>JAQVEI010000033.1 GCA_028697695.1 Lentimicrobiaceae bacterium | reverse complement strand
CAAACCAAAGGAAATCGAAGTCGGGATTTGCAGGCTTTTCGATGCCAGGAACTCCAATTTTCAGTTCATCGTATTTTTGGCTATTCAATTCGCTTTTTGGAACAGCGTGAATAGTAATGTCCTGTATTTCTCCGGCATCGGTAACAAACTGAAATTGTCCTTCATTAGTGTTTTGTATGATTTTCATCGCTTGAAGTAAATTGCTCAAAGGCAGATATTCGCCAATCCTTACCACCTTTGAATGTTCATTTTCGACAAATTGAGCAACTTCTGAAAGCTCGTTTTCAATTTCCTGAATGGGCTTTCCATCAATTTTAGTGAGTGTAGCGCCCAGAACTGAGGAGTATGCTTCAGCAACTTTAACAATACGCCATTTGTCGCTTATCTTTTTCACTTCAATCGGGAAATAATGTGTTTCCCAGTTTGCGAACGAAACCGAAGTATGACCGTCTCCAATTTTTCGGGTTAAGCGCATCAGTTCGATGGCAAATTCCCAATCGGTACTTTTTTCTATAATTGAAGAAATTCGGTTCAACTCATTTTCAAAACTTTGTTTATCTATCTTATTGTAAACATCAATGTGTCGGTCTTGCAACTCCTTCTGATAAAACTCCAAATCATCCTGCCAATGTGCGGTTCTATTTTCCTGACAAAACGCAACATTAGCAAATAAAACGAGTGCAAAAAAATGCAGGATTTTCATAACTTACTAAATATATGGCGATTAATATTCAAACTCATTTTCAATATAACTAAATATTTTAGCCGGAATTTCAAAAGTCTTTTTTGTTTCAGTAACCTGATTCAAGGTGCCTGCCAAATAAACATCCAATTCAGGACAGTAAAACATAAAGGATGAGGTGCTGCCTGTATGACCCACAAACTGAATATTTAAAAAGTCAGGTACGCGTTCGTTATAAATCACCTTTCTTAAACCGTAACCATAATAAAGTCCAGTACTTTCATTCACCCATTCATACATTTGCCGAACAGTTTCTGCTTTGATTATTTTGTGCGTATGCAAGGCTAACTGAAACTTATTTAAATCAGAGGCAGTAGTAGCTAATCCACCACCGGTCCAACCCATGCTCAGACTTTTGTATTTGGAAACTTCTGTATTTCCAGCAAATATTTCTGCTATCTTTCCAGTAGGTTCGATGGATTTTGAGCGTAAAAACATGCTTGTTTGGTTCATGTCGCATGGTTCGAAAATGTATTTCCTGTAAAAATCGTGTACCGGCATACCGCTAACATTTTCTATAATCAACCCCAATAACACATAATCAGTATTAGAGTATTTGTATGATGTGCCCGGAACAAAATCAGCTTTCATTTTTGATTTCGCCAATTGAATCATTTCCATTGGATACCAGAATTTTGCGGTGTCGGAAAATAATAGAGCCATACCATTGGGAGTTCCATCAAGGGTTTCACCATCTATATAATCAGGAATACCAGATGTATGTTGAAGCAATTGAGCAATAGTCACTTCCAACGAATATTCCTTTCCATCCAAAACATGCAAACCATCAATAATACTATCGGGTAAATACAGGTAAGTTTTATCTGAAAACATGAGTTTCCCCTGTTCTTTCAGAATAGCAATAGCTACAGCTGTGAAGGTTTTACCAATGCTTGCTGAATAAAAAGGATTATTAAGGGTTACAGCTTTGCCCTCTGCAAATTTACCTCCTACAAAGTTCCAGTCAATGTTTTTTGACGGGGAATAAACTGACAGAAAAGCATTACGAACATCTTCATTTTTAAGTTCTTCACGAAGTAAGTTTTCTGCGTGCTGACGGGCTTTGGAAAAATCTTGTGCCTGCAGTGAAAAAGCAGAAAGCACTATTGCAAAAAGAAACAAATATTTTCTCATAACTTTAAATTAATTTATCGGAATTATTTCCTGTAAGATGCTGAACATTAGCTGTTATACGTCCGATTTCCCAATCCCACCATTTAATTTCCAAAAGTTTAGTTATGGTTTCGTCGGAAAAACGTTTTTTTTAAGTCTTGCCGGATTTCCGCCAACAATACTGTATGGTTCCACATCTTTTACAACTGTTGAATTGGCTGCAATAATTGCCCCGTCGCCAATGCTCACCCCTGCCATAATGGTTGCATTATAACCTATCCAAACATCATTGCCAACAATCAAATCTCCTTTGTAAAGGTACGATTTATTTTGCATAGCATTTGACCAATCCTTACCAAAAACGGCAAACGGATAGGCACTTATGGCTTCAGAAAGGTGGTTGGCTCCGTTCATAATAAACTTTACATCAAAAGCTATCATGCAAAACTTTCCAATAATCAGTTTATCCCCAGAAAAGTCAAATTGGTATTTTACATTTTTTTCGAAATTCTCCACATCATCAAAATCATCGTAATAGGTATAATCTCCAACTATGATGTTAGGATTTCTGACTATGTTTTTAAGAAAACAGAGTTTTTTATATCCGTCGAGCGGGAATTCCTGACTTTTGTCTGGTACATTCATAAAGCATTTGTTTTAAAAGGCATATCCAATGGAGAGTTCGCCGAGAAAAGAATTAGAAAAATTGTACTTCTTCTCAAAGTCTTCAATTTTTGCTTCAAAGCCTGCATCATCGGTACCAATATTTTTTTTCTTAAATGTATAACCATAACCCAATGAGAATGTTACATTAATTCCACTGTTCCAAACCCAACGACGTCCTAAGTTTACACCCAGGGTTATTTCCGGAAGTGAAAAATCAACCGTTTCATTATTCCATTGGCCATCGCCTTTGTAAATTCTTGCACGACTAAATGCTCCCGCAAAATAAGAATTCATTTGCTGATTAAAATGATATCTGTAATTAAGGATAACTGCAGCTCCATAAGCATCAATCTTTGCATCTGAATATGTACCGGGAATATGCTCATAGTCAGCCCGAAGCACCAAACCATGCTTTGCGTTTAATAAGTATTCGTAATTAACCGAAAATATACCAAATGCTACTCCACCCGGACAAGTATTTATAGCATGTTTAAATTTTATGCGACGCTCAGTAGTGTCGTTTTTCAAGTCATTGTTTTGGCCTGTCAAAAAATGACTTATAAGCATTAATCCAAGGGATAATGTAAATATTCTAATAATATTCATTTGTATATTTTATAAGTTATATCCAATATATTTTCTAAAATTTCACACCAAAGTAAAGATTGGGTTCAAAAAGGAAGTAGTTTTTCCATTTATCATCCAAGCTTTTAAATCCATCCGGTGTATTTGTATCAAAAACCCAGAATTGAGAATGGATCTGAGGTTCGATGTAAAATCGCTTTTTCCTGCCAAACGCCCAATGATAACCAAGATGGAATGAGTTATACAGTTTGAAGCCATTGGCTATTTTGTTACCATCTAAATCAATGTAGGTTTTATATTGTGGTAAAACTTCAACTGTAGCAAACAAGCCTTTCCATAGCATGCGCTGGTAAGAAATTCCAATTCCGGTTTCGCGCAGATGTCCTGGATAAAACTCGCTCTCAGATTTTACCTTATCGGTAAGTCCATCCCACCAAAGAATTCCCATAGGCTGAAACAAACGCCAGGTGGCAAGCTTCACACCAACAATGTTCTTTTCATCTAAATTACGCTTCAAATGTAGTTCAATGTGGTGCGTATGCGTTCTGTCGTTCCAGCCTTTTTCGAACAACTGCGGTAATATTATAACCGGAATACTAACACTATACTTATACCTCATTTTGGCTTCATTTCCCAATTTATGGTTGTTTTGCGCTAAAGCACTGATTGTACAAAAAGTTACAATAATTATGATTAAAGTTCTCATTTTCATTAAATTTAAAGGTTATTAATTGTGTAATACGAAGTGGTTACAAAGGCACATAGGCCAAAATCTCACTAAAAAATGTCTTTATTTTTTTTGCTTAGCGCGAGATGAATTTAAGTCCAAGCCCCACACTAAAGCCTGATAAATGATTGTCCGTTATATTGTGTAAGCCATCAACATCGGCAAAGCGATAGCCAAACTGAGCACTTAATGCCAAATGTTTACCAGTTTTTATGTCGAAATGCAGTTCAGGTTCCAGCACAATCAGGCGCGATTTTTCAATTCTGTCATCAGTGGTTTCACTGTATACTCCGGCTAAGCCATAACCCAGCTTCAAAGGCATGCTCAATTGAAATCTGCTATTTCTGATAAGAAAATATTCAACAAATAAGCCACCGTAACCATATTTCAGGTACAATTTATCGGTTTGATTATCATTTAAGTTACTGCCCAAAAAATCAACGGATTGCATAAGTCCATTACCAAAAGCTCCAGCAGCAATTTTGTTATTAAAAACAATAGCGCCCATTCCACCAACTTGTGGATTGTATTTTCCCATTATACGTGTCGATTTGATGAATACACTTCCATAAGAAGACAGTTTATGCGCATTTGAGCCTTCTGTATATTTTTGTTGAGGACTTGCTGCTGTTTTGGTTGTGTCAGTTATTGCGGCAAAGCTATTTACTGATGCGAGGCAAATACTAACAATCAATGATAGTTTTAATAAGTTGTTCATTTTTATTGTTATTAAAATTTGATGCAAAACTACAGGGGAGGATAATGCTAGTCGTACGGAAATGTAATTAGGTACCACTTGTTGAGATTCTGTACTTTGGATAGGACAATCAAAAATCATTTTACCAGTTTTCTGATGAATTTCACAATATGTTCATTATCAATGTCGTCAGGCACATGTCTTGAATTTTTTAGCAATAAAACCTCACCCAGCGATGGAAATATTGCTTTTGCTCGTTTCAGCATTTTCACACCTGGAAAAAGCACATCCTTTTCAGCAGCAATCAGATGAACTGGTTTTTTCATCCATTGTGCTTCCTCCTTTGTAATCAGAGGGACAGCAGTGAAAGCCATTTCAGAACGAAAAGCCCATTTTGCGAAACAGCCCGGGTCAGCTTTCTTTTGGTCTGTGAATAAATCCTTTGAAATATAACGGACAAGGCAAGGATATTTCAGCCATTGGTATAGTTTCAAGGGGAACCGTATTTTCCATAAAATCTGCCATTTACTGCCCCTAACAAAGCCGGCAGGTACAATAAAGATGCCCATTGAAATATGTCGTTCGTCGAGCAAAAGTGTTTTCCAGCTGATGAATCCACCAAAAGAAATCCCCAACAATAACGCATTGCGAATATTCAACCAGGCCAATACTTCATACATCCACTGTCCGTACGATTCATCCATCATCGAGAGAATAGTTTCTGGATTCAAGCTTGATTGCTCCATTCTGTCAATGACAAAAATCCTAAAATCATCCTTTAGCCTAATGACTATATCCAATGCAAAAGAAGCACATCCGTTTGTACCATAAATCAACACTAAAGGAGGCTTATTCTCCTGTCCTGTCACAAGCACACTTGTATTACCAAAGCTTGATTCAATATCTAAACATTCGAAATTCAGGGGCAGTTCGTCCTGTTCGATCTGAAGTATTTTTTTAAGCTCTTTATTGCCCTGGGGCATGTTGAAAGATGAAATCATTGAAGAGATGTTTAAAGCCTTGTTATCTGTGCAAAAACACTGCATAAATAAACTGGCAATTGAAAATTCAGCCTGCTCTTTAACTTAAATAACCGACTCACAAACATTTACTGGTGCTGAATAAAAGCCGAAACAGCTATATGTACCTTTCCGGCCAGTTCGAAATATGCCTGATCGTGTATATCGGAAGAAGCGTCCATATTCGTTAGGAGGAAATATCCTGTATTACCTTCTTTGTCGAATTGCAGATTGCAGCTTGTTCCCGGGTCGCTGCCATCATGTTTAATCTCATTACCGCCCAAAAACCAGAAAACACTCTGATTCTCTGCTAAACCAACCGGTAACATACCCTCTGGAAGTAAGGCTTCAAAAAGCATTTTGTAACCCGCTGCAGAGAACAAAGTGGCAGATTGCCCTTTTGCACCTTTCATCATATCCAGTAGGAATTTTGCTAAATCTTCATTACAGGTATGGATACTTCCATCAGGGTAAGAATCGTTGGCATACCTTGGCAGCGCTGTGTTTTTGTCCCAGTAAAGTTGAGCGCTGCCTGTAGGATCAAGGTCAGCAGGATCATAAGATGTACTGGTCATGCCCAACGGTTGCAAAATGTTGATTGAAACATACCTATGGAATGGTATTCCTGTAGCTTTTTCTACCAGGTAAGCTGCCAGAGAAGTGGCGATATTTGAATAATTCCAGGATGAACCAGGGATGGATGAAGCAAAATTCTCCAAACTGTACAAATCGCCCTCAGGATAATAGTAGGATGCCAAAAAATCCTCCAGAGGTCTACTTTCTCTGTGCTGAATCCCAAAGCCATCGACAAGCAATTGTGCCCCTTCTGTTGTCAAGTCTTCACCCGGTACTATATGGTAGGCCTGAAAATAGCTCCCTACTTCATCCAGTAATCCCGATGTATGTGTTACCAGGTGTTTCACTTGAATGACAGCATTTGGCATTTTCGGGTTTATTAGTTCAACGGGCAGTATTTCGTTGATGTTTGTTTCCAAAGTAAAATACCCTTGTTCAATCGCTTTTACTATGGCCGCCGCCACAAAGGTTTTGCTGATAGAACCGATCGGTTGTGTAGTTTGGTTGGAGTAGGGCTTACCACGATTAATATCAGCTTTTCCAAAGGATTGTTGGTAAAGGAGAGTATCGTTTATGACGATAGAAACCGCCATACCGGGCGCATCTGAATGGCTGCATATATCATTCAAAACGGCTGTCAAATCGGCCGGTGTAGCAATTGAACTCGCGTCAACTGTTGGTTTTGCTTCCTCCTTGTCGCAGGAAGCAATTAACATAGAGAGCATCAAAGTAAAAAGGGGAAAGATGAGGAACTTTTTCATTTGTAAATAAATTTGAATTTGACATATTATTTCCTTTTTTCGACAGCTTGTCGTCGAAATTTAATAGATTTATCATTGGCTGTATACTGTTGTACTAACCAAATGACGACGCAAAGTTGCAGCGAAAAGCCAGGCCTATCGTCCACAAATGAAATTGAGGACACTTAAATGAAAAACAGAACTTCCAAATGATGGAGAAGCTATCAGAGAAGAATTATTTTCGTCTTTGTACTATTCTATTTATGAGGTACATCAGTACAATGGTAATGGCCATCAACCCAATGACCGTTAAACCCAAGGACGGAAACCCATGGATCATGCCATCGGCTGTCTGATAAACAATCCAGCCTGCAGCAGTTGCTGCTACGCCTCCTGCAACTTGCTGAAGCGATGAGTCGAGCGACATAAATGCACCCCTGTCATGCTTTTCGGGCACAACCGTCGCTAATGCTGTGGAAGCAATCATCCGGGCATTGATACCGATAAAAAGAAGCGTATGCAAAACCACCACCAACAAAAAGGGAACATGCGTCAGATTGCTGTAAACAGCTACTAAAACAATAGTCAATACGGTTCCGATGGAAAAAAGCCTGAATTTCCCATACCGGTCAGACAATCGCCCGATCAAAGGGCTCAAGACAATAGTAGCCAATCCGCCTACACCATATAACAAGGGTAGTTTATCAAGCCCAACCCCCAGATTGTTGGTGCTGTATGCCGAACCAAAAGTCATATACATGGTGTCTCCGAGGACGAGAAAGATATTATTGATAAATACGGTCCAATAATCACGCTTCTTTATTATATGCAATGAATGTGTCAACAGTTGATCATTGGCGGCATTATCTAAATGCGTTTTGATGGGGTTAACTTTAAAAAGAACCACAGAGAAAAGCAGAATTCCAAGGAAGAAAAATACCCAATAGCTAAGGCGCCAGTTGAAGTTGGTTGCCAAATACAGGGCCAGCGGCAATCCGGCTACAAGGCTTGCAGCAAAAGCCAATTGCACAAAACCCATTACACGGCCCCGTTGGTCGGTTTGAAACAGATCGGCCACAATGGCAAAGATGATCGCGGCCACTACCCCACCAAAAGCACCGGTAACAATTCTTGCAATAATCAGGGCCAACAATGAATTTGCGGTAGCACAAAGTAACATCCCCAACAAAAAACCTCCATAATACACCAGCAATAAATTCTTACGATCGAACCTATCAGAAAAGCTGGTCGCCAAAAACGCCGATGTGCCAGCACTGAGAGCATAAGCTGACACGACAAATCCAAATTCTTTGGTTGTGATTTGAAGTTTCGTGAGCAAAATCGCCGAAAGGGCCGGGAGGGTCATATAATCCACAACAATCGTGAATATAATGAAAGCAAACAACACAATAAGTACAACCTGGTACGATGTTAACGGGTTGGTTTTCTGGTTGTCTTGTGCCATCATTTTTTGTGCTTCTTTACCCATTCTGTTGGGGTGATGCCTTCCATTTTTTTAAAGTAACTGTTAAAGCTTGTTTTCGAATTAAACCCACTTTCATAAGCCAGTCCTAAAATAGTAATGTGTTTGTTTTTGGGGTCTACGGCTTTTACTTTAAAGGTATCCAGCCTGAAAGCATTGATGTATTCATTGAAGTTTTTGTGAAGTTGATCGTTGAGCAGCCAGGATAATCTATTTGGATGTAATCCTATCTTTTCTGCTACCTGGCGCAACGAAAGCAAAGAGTCAGTATAAACCATCTCCTCATTTACCAGCTGCTCAAGCTGTTGCAAGTAATATTTGATTTCGTTTTCATTTAATAAAGAAGCATTAGTTGCGGCTTGCTGCCCATATGTAACTGCTTCGGTTTTAAGCTGTTTTTCAACTGAAGGCGGGAAGTTCATCTGCTCGTACATTTCCTTGAAACGGGGATCATCCCTCAGCTTGTTCCACACCCAAAAATTCTTCAGCGATACCATCATCACAGAGCGTTCCTGCCTGGCTTTCTTCAGCCAGTATATGGCTTTGTCCGGCATATCCAGCAGCGCATAGAGCATTGCCGGATCGGATGAGTCAACATATTCCGACTTTTCCACGACAGCAACTACTTCCTTCTTTTTGCCCATTAATATTTTCACCACCAACAGGTCCAGATTGGCCAGACCTTGTCCGCTCGTTAGTTCAAGTGCCCGATGAATGTCAGATAACGCCTCCTGGAATTTAGCTAAATAGCCTTTGACCAAACCCCGATAACGGATTGCTTCGCTAAAATTCGGATCGATTTCCAACGCTGCACTAAAAGCGGTGATAGCTTCTTTAAACCTGCGGGCAAAATAATAGGCCAATCCCAGTTGCCAATGCGAAATAACATGAAGAGGATCCGTTTCAGTTACTTTTTTGGCTACTTGAATCGCTCTTTCATAATCTTCTTTAACAAATATGTAGTAGTAAGAGATAAATTCATTTTGTTCGGGAAGGCCAAAAGCAACAGCTTTGTTATAGGTTGTAAGAGCCGATTCCCAATCCCAATCGTAAAACAACTTCACATAAGCGAGCACTTTATGTGCTTGTGCGTTTTTAGCATCCAGTAGAATGGCATTTTCTGCTGATTCTCTGGCCAATTCGTGCGCTTCAGTTGTGGACATCATTCCAAAACCAGCAGCATGAATATAGGCCTCCCCCAACATCGATAAGGCTTCGGCATAACTTGAATCGACCTTAATTGCATCTCTGAAAAAACTTATTGATTTTTTAACATCATCATAGCCTTTCCTTTTTAGATGATAACACCCCTTTAGAAACAAATCGTAAGCTTCTATCATTTGGGTTGGATAGATGTGAGCATGTGTTGGGATGTCAAAATGCCCAAAATTCTCCCTGATTTGTTCAGCTATCAAAAGGCTAATTTCGTCCTGAAGCGAAAAAACATCTTCCATTTCGCGGTCAAAATTTCGGGACCAAAAATGAGTTCCATCATTGGTATTAATTAGCTGTGCAGTAATGCGAACACGCTTTTTCGTTTTTCTTACGCTCCCTTCCAAAACTGATGTAACACCAAGCGTTCTGCCAATATTTCGAACGTCTTCATTTTTTCCTTTAAACGAAAACGAAGAGGTACGGGCAATTACTTTCAACCCTTCAATTTTAGTAAGTGCATTGATGATTTCTTCCGTTATGCCATCGCTGAAATACTCATTGTCAGGATCAGAGCTCATGTTTACAAACGGAAGCACAGCAATTGATTTGTGTTTTGTTTGTGTGGCTATTTTTTCGCTGGCATTCATTCGGTAAATTTCGTTCTCGATGATCTATTTGGTAAAATTAGCTTTTTTTTGAGTGTATCAGCGTAATGAATTTGTTCGCTTAGCAAAGCCTACTCAAAACAAAACATGAAATGTTGATTTGTTAATACAGTCGAAAATCAACCCGGAACAGCAGGTATTTGGATGCTTAACTCACCTTTTCCTTTTGTAAAGCTTACATTAAATAAGAGGATGCATTCCTTTTTGGAAACTGTTTTTAAGTAGCTAAAATCATTCATTTTCAGTAATTATTTAGCTACTTCCAACTAACTTATTTGTTTTTGATGTTAAAAACCGGTGTTATTAACAAATTAGTGAGCCGAGAGTTAATAACTTTTTGATTTGGGTGACTTTTACCCTTGTGAGATTGTAAGCCTTCGGCCAAAGGCATCTTGACGTTGCAAGATTATTGTTTTATAGCAGCGGGCAGTAGCTCTTCAAGTCTGTTAGCGGGATGATCAGCTATTTTCGTGAGGGTGTCTTTAAGCCAGTTG
>JAQVEI010000579.1 GCA_028697695.1 Lentimicrobiaceae bacterium | reverse complement strand
GTTAACTGGGGCGTTTATGTAAATGAAGATGGTGAGATTGAAGAGTTTGATGATTTTGAAGACGAAGACTAAGCTTATGGTCGTGCCCGCGGATGATACTTCAGGATGCTTTGCCTGATGTACTCCCGGCTCAGATGGGTGTAGATTTCGGTAGTGGTAATGGAAGCATGGCCCAACATCTCCTGTACTGCTCTGAGGTCTGCACCTTTTTCAATCAAATGAGTGGCAAACGAATGCCTGAAGGTGTGAGGACTAATCTGCTTTTTAATACCTGCAATCACTGACTGCTCCTTAATGATATGGAAAATCATGGCCCGGCTTAGTTTTTGCCCCCGGTTGTTTAAAAAAATTATCTCTTCACTGCCGCGCTTTATTTTCTGGTGCACCCTAACCTGGGTAATATATTGATTGACTTGTCGTTCAGCAATCTTTCCCAAAGGAACTGCCCTTTGCTTATTTCCTTTGCCGGTTACCACCACAAAACCCTCCTCGGAACGAATGTCGGATAATTTCAAGTTTATTAACTCGCTTACCCTAAGGCCACATCCATAAAGCAACTCAATAATGGCCTTATTGCGTTCACCCTGTGGCTGGCTCAAATCAATGCAATCAATAAGCCTGGTAATTTCGTCTATCGTAAGTACTTCCGGCAGTTGAAGCCGCTTGCCCGGTTGTTCAAGCAATTCGGCCGGATTATGGTTTATAAGGTTTTCAGTGACCAAAAAATCAAAAAACGATCGAATACCGGAGATAACTCTGGATTGAGTAGCCGCAGACAGTGAAAGTTCCGAAAGTGTACCCACGAATTCAACCAAATGATTTCTGGTTACTTTAGTGGGCTCTGCGCCCCGGCCGTTTTCCTGAAAATAATCCCGCAGTTTTTTAACGTCCCGCAGGTAGGCATTCACCGTATTCGCCGGCATGTTGCGCTCCACCTGAAGGTAGACCTTGTAACTGCGAAGCATCAATTCCCAATTCATAATCCGGAATAAAAAAGGTATAATTCAAAATATTCATGTAAAGATATGGATTTATCTATAAGCCGGCATTACATAAAAGTAATTGGCCTTTATTTGTTAACCAATTTACTTTAATCCAAACATAGCCGAATAAAGAATGAAGGAAGTATCAAAAAGTTTAATTTCCTGATATATTTTCTCACAAAGAGGTCATTTTCATATCAAAACATCAGAAAAGCGACAAATAATTATATCTTATATAATTGTTAATCAAGGTTTTTAACATTTGTTTCAGCAGAGGGGTTATTTTTTCTTGCCAAGCCTTTGGTTGAATGAAAAAATGTTGTATTTTTGCAGTCCGAAAATTAAAAAGCTCAATACCAATGGCTAAAAAGACGAAAGAAGCACGTATTCAGGTAATATTGGAGTGCACTGAGCATAAAGCAAGTGGCATGCCCGGCACCTCTCGCTATGTTACCACCAAGAATAAAAAAAACACCCCTGAACGTTTGGAGATTAAAAAGTATAATCCCATCCTGAAGAAAGTAACTGTTCACAAAGAAATTAAATAAATCTAACCATGGCAAAAAAAGTAGTTGCAACCCTGAGAACCGCTACAGGTAAAAATTTCGCAAAAGTTATCCGCATGGTAAGATCCGAAAAAACCGGAGCCTATACCTTTAAGGAAAACATTATTCCGAATGACCAGGTAAAGGAGTTTCTGGCAAAAAAATAATCAATCCTGATTTAAAGTAACAGGGCCTTTTCTTTTAATGGGAAAGACCCTGTTTTTATTTATGCAAATTGCATTTTTTAGTATTAACTTTGTCAGGTTATAATAAAGCATCCATCCATCACAAGCAAATATACGCCAATGGGAATCTTTTCATTTCTTTCGAGGGATAAAAAGCAAGATCTTGACAAGGGTCTTGAAAAAACAAAAACCAACCTCTTTGGGAAACTCTCCAAAGCCTTAATTGGCAAATCGCGCGTTGACGAGGAGGTGCTCGATAACCTTGAAGAAATACTGGTTACCTCTGATGTGGGTGTTGAAACCACGCTTCAGATTATTGAGCGCATTGAGCAGCGGGTTGCCAGAGATAAATACCTGGGCACGGCAGAACTAAATCAACTGCTGCGCGAAGAAATTACAGCACTACTGGGCGAATCTGATAAAGATAAACTGGTTCAGGGCTTTAATTTTCCGGCCCGGGAAACACCTTACGTTATCCTGGTGGTTGGCGTAAACGGCGTAGGCAAAACCACCACCATCGGCAAACTGGCATACCAGTTCAAGCAGGCGGGTAAACAGGTTGTTCTGGGTGCCGCCGATACCTTCAGGGCGGCAGCCGTATCGCAACTTCAAATATGGGCATCGCGGGTGGATGTCCCAATAGTTACGCAGGGCATGGGAGCCGATCCGGCATCGGTAGCCTATGATACTCTTAAATCTGCCATAGCACGCAAAGCAGATGTCGTAATTATTGATACAGCCGGGCGATTGCATAACAAAATCGGGCTAATGAACGAACTATCAAAGATCAATAAAGTGCTTCAGAAGTTGTT
>JAQVEI010000578.1 GCA_028697695.1 Lentimicrobiaceae bacterium | reverse complement strand
GGTTGGTAATTGAGGCTCTGCGCCAGGCATACCGAGTTGGTGGTTTCAAATAGTTTGGGAGTGATAACGTTGACGATATTCGAAGCCTCGCGCCGTTTGGTTTCGTTTCGGTTGGCCGATACCACCACATTCTCGAGCATCACCGCATCTTCTTCGAGTTCGAAATTCACTTTTAGCGAAGCACCGGGGCCAAGTTCGACCGGTATTTCCACTGTTTTAAAACCTACGCCCGAAGCCACGAGCAATTGTTTACCTGCCGGAACATTGCGCAGGGTATAATGTCCGCCCGCATCGGTAGCCGTGCCGATGGTAGTTCCTTTTACCGAAATATGAATATAAGCAATGTGTTCGTTGCCGTATTTAAGTACGGTATGTCCGCTGAGGGTAGCCACTGCTGCTGCATTATCGGCAAAAAGCACAGCATTCAGCGCCGACCACAGCAGGCTGATGAAAAGTATACGTTTCATGTATAAAATTGTGTGTTGAATAAGAATTTACAGTTCTGATCGGATGTTTACTGAAGTAAAACAATCCGTTGAATCGGCAACCCGGCCAGGAGCCGGCTTTCAGGTTGCTGAAACGAATGATGACAGTGACTGTAAAGAGGGAGGAGGTCGAAGAAAATTGGAGCGGTGAAAATAAAAGGTAAGCCGACTGATCGAGTCGTACTTTCCCAGGATGGCTACTACCACCCGGAAGGCGGCTACAGCAGTACACACCGTTGTCGGGGTAGCCGAGAAATGCGTTAAAAGGGAAAGAACCGAGAATTCGGCCGTGGTGTGTTGGTGCCCGTTGGATCCGGCGAAAGGGTGGGAGTGGGCAACCGGCTTGCCATCAATACTATGCGTGTGAGCAAAGAAATTACTTCCCGCATAATATACCACGAACAACAGCAGAAAATGCAGTTGCAACCATGTATTTCGTAAATGCCGGAAAGAGTTCATCATTCAAAAGCAATTTGTCTCCGGCAAAAGTACAACCTTTTAACAAATAGAGCAAGAGTAGAGGGATCCCCATTTTTAGGTATTTTTCGTCTTGTGGCGGTGTTTTCTTGTTGCTTTTGCAACGTTAGCTTTCTCTCCGGCATCTTAGAGCCAATCATTAACAAAATACTATAATATGAAAAAATTAGTTGTATTACTTTTACCATTACTGCTGTTATCGGCATGTGACGAACAAGAACTAAAACAAGTAAAAAATGCAGAACCAATTCCCTTAAAAGTGGGAATGGAAAAACGAGTCCGGCAAGACAATACTTTTGCTTTTGACTTGTTTCGTCAGGTAGTGACCACAAACAGCAATGAGAAAAACGTTTTTATTTCCCCCCTGAGTGTAAGTATTGCGTTGGGAATGACTTGGAACGGAGCCAACGGAGAAACTAAATCCGAAATGGAAAGCGCTCTGAAAATGTCAGGCATGACGGTAGATGAAATCAATGAGTACTATCAGATCATGTTGTCGGCTTTACCGGAAGTCGATCCGTCAACCAAACTGCATATGGCGAACTCAATCTGGCCGAAGGCCGGTTTTCCTGTAAAACAGGATTTTCTCCAGGTAAATCGAAAGTATTTTACGGCGGAAGTTCGAGCCTTGGATTTTTCAAAACCAGAAGCATTGAAGACCATCAATAACTGGTGTGCCCAAAACACGAATAACCTGATTAAAGAACCTTTGGACAAAATATCTGCTGACGCAATCATGTATCTTATCAATGCAGTCTACTTTAAAGGAGTGTGGGCAAAAAAATTTAATGCAAAAGAAACCACTAAAGCCAATTTCTATGCAGAAGGAGGCAGTACTGCAAAAGTTGACATGATGCATCAGCAAGAAACGTTCGGATACCAGTCTGATGAAGTGGCACAGTATCTGGATATGCCGTATGGTAACAAAGCATTCAGTATGACGGTCGTTTTACCTCATGAAGGTAAAACGACCGATCAGGTGCTCGGTCACTTGAGTTCTGAAAACTGGAATCGTGTTGTTTCGGGCTTGTCGTCCCGTGAAGTTATCGTTAATCTGCCTAAATTCAAAACCAAAGGAAAATATGAACTGAAAGAGCCGTTGATGCGCATGGGAATGGTGAAAGCATTTACAACTGCCGCCGATTTAACGGGAATTGCTGATGCAGCATTAATGATCTCAAGGGTAATTCACAGCACCTATTGCGATGTAAACGAAGAAGGAACTGAAGCTGCAGCAACTACTATCGTGGAAGCCGTGTTTACTTCGCTACCTGAAATACCGACCTTTAATGTCAACCGCCCGTTTATTTTCGTAATACGAGAAAACAGTACCGGCGTCATCCTATTCATGGGTAAGATGGGACAAATAGAAAGGTACGAATAAGTATCCTTTTTTATGGACTTAACTGTCAGGTAGATTGTGTAAAGCCTGTTTCAGCTGCAAACTGAAACAGGCTTTGCGTATAGAAAAAACGATTACTCAGTTTTTCGGTCACAATCAAGCACCTCAGTTTGTTGATACATCAAGTCTTCAATATTCACTTTCTCCTTTTTTGATTTTCGG
>JAQVEI010000577.1 GCA_028697695.1 Lentimicrobiaceae bacterium | reverse complement strand
GTTTTGCTTTAAGTTTTAAAAAAGTCGATTCGTCGATTTCATAAGGAGTTTTAGTGTCTAATTCTAGTACTTTGGCCAATGTTCTTAAATTAAAAGCAGTTAAATCACCTGATTTTTCATAATACTTGTAGGCTGTATCAAATATGGTTTTGTTGTTTAAATCGACTCTTTTTAAGATCGAAAACCATTCATCATAGTTTGCGAGGTAAGTAGTCAGCAGGGTTTTATAGAAGCTTTCGGCCGGAATTGCTTCATATGTTTGTCCGTTATGTCGCCACAATCCTTTGGTAGTGCTGATCCAGGTATTTTTAGCTGAATCCTGCTGGATGTTGCTAACCGTTTCTGATTTATCCGAAAAAGGAAGTGGCAGGCTGCTGAAAAATTGTAATGGTAATTGGAGCAGTCCCTGGTCGAGCGACAAAAACCAAAGGCAGTTGTTGGTAGGATCATATTCCAGTCCCCAGCCATTGATTTTTTCTATGCCCAGCATTTTGTTGTAGTTCACCATTTCACCTGCGTTAAAGCGGAAAAGACCTCCTGGTCCTTCGGCTTCCCAGGCTGCAGCCCATACGTTTCCATAAGGATCCTCAAGCCATTCGAAGACTTGTCCGATACCTGGTTTAACTAACTCATGGTCAGCTGACTTGTAGTAATAACTGTCGCGGTTAAACCCGTAATAAGTCTCATTGGAAGTAGTATGAATTCCCGACCAGATTTTGGTTTCTGAATAAAAGTCTCTCGCGGTTCGTTCCAGTTTTTTCGTTTCCGGGTCATAGATCAGGGTATATGCTGGCTCATTATTGAGGGCAAGAATTTTATCCTCACTTTCAAGGAAATAAGTGAAATGTCGCGCGGAATACGCCATAGAATCAAGCTTGAAATTGATGAGGCTGTCATAGGTATATACAGCAAACATTTCTTTTCCGCCAATTAGCAGTTGCTGGTTTTCCGGTAAAAACTTCAATATCCTGATTTCATTATTGGCAAGCGCGCTGTTTTCACTGTTGAACCAAACCAGGCTGTCGCCATCAAAGCGGGCAAGGCCGTTGCCATAAGTCCCAAACCAGAGCTTTTCCTGATTGTCTTCGATCATGGCCCAAACACGCATTCCACTGAGGGTATCCAATCGTTTATCTGCAACAAATAAGCCATCCTGATAGCGCACCACACCCGCATCAGTGCCAATCCAAAACCAGTCGCGCGAATCAATCAATGACGAACGCACTGAATTGGTTGGTAGCCCTTCAACTGTCGTAAATTGATTATAATGAAACTGTTGCGCCACAGCCTGGGCAAAGCTGATTAAGGTTAACAGGCAGATGACGAATCTTCTTTTCATCGCTGTGTTTGTTGATTAAATCGGGCTATGGTTTGCACAAATTCATCAATCCGGCGCTTAGCCACATCCAACTCAGTACCGTCCTCTAATATGACGTAATGCCTCTGATAACGACTGTAATTCTTGACGTAATTCAGGTTCACCAGGCATGATTTGTGGATTCTGAAAAATAAGGTGTCCGGAAGACTTTCCTCCAGGGCACCCAGGTTTTTGGCAACTACCAGCTGTCGGCCGTCAACAGTGAAAAGCCGTGTGTAATTTTCTTCGGCTAAACAATGGGTGATGGTATGGTAGTTTTCGAGCTGGTATCCGGTAAGGGTAGGGAAGGCGATGCGCGAAAAGCGGCTGCCAGAGCCAACAAGACTGGTCAACAATTTTTCAATTCTTTCTTCTTTTTGCTTTTTTACCTGATTCAGCTGATAGCGATTCAACACTTCCTGAAGTTCAATAATATTGACTGGTTTGAGCAGGTAGTCGAAGGCGGCATGCTTAATGGCATCGATGGCATATTTGCGGTGTGCTGTTGTAAAAATCACGTCAAAAGTAATGCTGCTGAAATAGTTGAAAAGCTCAAAGCCATTCCCGTGAGGCATTTCAATATCCAAAAAAACCAATTCAGGTTGATGTTTGTTGATGGCCTTGGCACCTTCTTCCACTGAACTGCAGAGCTCCAGAACGGAAATTTTATCATTAAAATACCGTTGAACCAGTCCATCCAAAGCCTCCCGGGCATTTATTTCATCGTCGATTATGATACAAGAGGTTGCTTTCATAAGCTGTTGTTTGTTTACAGCATAAAATTAAGAGAAAATTGGATGTCAACTAAAGTTTTTTAAGGAAAGGGCGTATTTTAAAATAAACGATTTATTTGAGTAAATGATCGGTATATTTTGAAGACCAGTTAAAAATTTATACTAGCTTTTGGACAGGATACTTTAATTATTGAAGATTCAGTAAAAAACATTTTGGACTATTATCTGAAGCTGCTGCTACTTCTTATCTTTGCCGCATGAACTACCCCGAAACCCTCCAGTGGATGTTTGCACAGCTACCCATGTATCAACGCGTGGGAGCGGCTGCCTACAAAGCCGATCTGGACAATTCCATCCGATTGTTGAAGATGCTGGACAACCCTCAACAGCATTTCCCGGCCATCCATATTGCCGGTACCAACGGCAAAGGCTCTGTGT
>JAQVEI010000576.1 GCA_028697695.1 Lentimicrobiaceae bacterium | reverse complement strand
GTCCTCATGTTTGGTGCTGCGCGCCTTTACCAGTTCGCCATGCAGGTGTATGATGCGGGTGGAACCGGCACGTTCATGCAGGTCGTCCACGTTCTGGGTAATGATGGTTACATCGTACTTCTCTTCAAGTTCGGCCAGTGCATAGTGGGCAGCATTGGGCTTTACCTCACCAAGCTGACGCCGGCGTTGATTGTAGAAATTGAGTACCAGCGCCCGGTCCTGCAGCCAGGCATGGTAAGTAGCCACATCTTCAACCCTGTGATTCTCCCACAATCCATCGGAATCGCGAAAAGTACTGATGCCACTCTCGGCACTGATGCCGGAACCGGTCAAAACCACAATTTTTTTTCTCTCTTTCATCTTCACAAGGGTTTAAGTTTATAAAACAAGGCCCAGACCTTGGCCGGGTCGTATAAGCCGGTAAAACAAACCCGCCCACACAGCAATGAGGCGGGTCGTTTTACCAAAGATAACATTAATCTTCAAATAGATTCATGTCGTCGAGCACTTTCATTACGCTTTTCACAGAATTGGCTGAATCTTCAAGCATTTTCTGCTCTTGCTTGTTGAGGTTAAGTTCAATAATCTCTTCGATACCGGCTGCACCCAATTTAACGGGCACACCCATATAAACATCTTTCAGGCCGTATTCGCCTTTGAGCAGTGTACAGACGGGGAAGATACGTTTTTGGTCATCCACTATGGCTTCTACCATTTGTGCTGCAGCAGCGCCTGGTGCATACCATGCAGAGGTACCCATCAGGTTAACCAGTTCACCCCCACCCTTCTTGGTACGATCCACAATCTTATCTATCTCTTCCTTGTTCAGCATATCCGTTACCGGGATACCGGCTACCGAAGTGAAGCGCGGCAGGGGAACCATGGTATCGCCATGACCGCCAAGCAACAAAGAGTGGATATCTTTCGGTGAAACATCCAGGGCATCCGCCAAAAATGCCTTATAACGGCCGGTATCCAAAATACCTGCCATGCCAAATACCCGGCTGGAATGCTTGCGTGCTGCTTTGTATGCGGCGTAAGTCATCACGTCGAGAGGATTGGAAACCACGATGATAATGGCTTCGGGCGAATACTTGATTACCTTCTCGGTTACCTCTTTCACAATAACAGCGTTGGTCTTGATGAGATCATCGCGACTCATCCCCGGTTTGCGGGGCAATCCCGAAGTGATTACTACTATGGACGAACCCCTGGTCTTTAAATAATCGTTGGTAACTCCCGTTACCCGGGTATTGAAATTATTGATGGAAGAGGTTTGCCAGATGTCGAGGGCTTTGCCTTCTGCAACCCCTTCTTTAATATCTACCAATACCACTTCACGGGCTAAGTCCTTGTGTGCTATTACATTCGCACAGGTAGCGCCAACATTGCCGGCACCAATTACAGTGATTTTTCTCATTATTGATTGGTTTAAAATAAATTTAGCAACTGAATTCTTTGTGGAATTTCTCCACCGGCAAAAGTAATAAATTTTTATGTGTGATGGGAAGAGGGGATAGAGGATAGAGGTCAGCGGTTGGAGGGGAGAGGTTAGAGGCTAAAGATGTGATTGTGAAATTAATTCTGTCGCAATTCAACAAATATCTCTATTTTTGTCGGTTGACGAAAAAATGCCTGAATATGTATGCATTTATCGAAGGAAAAGTTGAAGCTCCGGGGCCTACTTCCACTGTAATAAATTGCAGCGGTGTTGGGTATGAGATACTTATATCTGTAAACACTTACACGCGTATCAAAGACCTGGGCAATTGCCGGTTGTTTACCCATTTGGTGGTGCGCGACGATGCCCATATACTTTACGGCTTTGCCACCGAAGATGAGCGTGCTGTCTTCCGACAGCTCATCTCCGTATCGGGGGTAGGTGCAGGTACTGCCCGCCTTATATTGTCGTCATTAACGCCCGACGAAATTGCCAATGCCATACTTACGGGCAACGTGGCCCTGCTACAACGTGTGAAAGGCATAGGCGGCAAAACGGCCCAGCGCATCATTGTGGATCTGCGTGACAAAATAGGTAAAGGAGCGGAATTCAGGGAAATTTTAAGCGGTGGGCACAATACCAACAGGCAGGAGGCGTTATCTGCATTAACCATGCTTGGTTTCAATAAAACGGCCGCCGAAAAAGCCGTGGAAAAGGTCGTCAGGCAGGAAGGCGCAACCCTGTCGGTTGAACAACTGATAAAGGCCGCGCTGAAAATTTTATAAATACGCCAACATTAAATAAACAGGACAGCCCCACGCCCGTGGTAGTAAAAAAAGCAGGGGCAACCAACACAAACACACATTATAAGAACTTACAAACCCAATAGTTTCTTGAAACGCATCACAAAATACATTTTTCAGGTAGTTGTATTGTTTTTTTTGTTTTCCATGGCCTGGGGTATACCCCTGAATCATCCTGATGGCTATTTTATGAGTCAGGGAGCACCCGTTTCACCTCCCGATACCATAACCGGCGATAAGCCGCTTTACCCCTTGCCCACCACCCCTCCGGGGCAGACCCTGAATCCGCAAAGCACG
>JAQVEI010000032.1 GCA_028697695.1 Lentimicrobiaceae bacterium | reverse complement strand
CGGATTTACAGAAGGCCTTATTTTCAACTACCGCTTGTTGGGTAATTTATACTATCAAACCTATAACTACGAAGAGGCAATAAACAGCTATAAACTGTGCATTGAATACAGCCTGGCAAAAAAAGATTCGCTCACCATAAGGGAATGCTATCTAAACCAAGGTGTTATCTATTTCACCAAAGGCCTGAACCGCAAAGCACTCGATTATTTCCTGCAGGCGCTTAAATTTTCTAAGAATCTGGACAAGGAAAAGGAATACAATAATATTGGGGCGGTGTTTTTTTATGAAGGGGAATATGATGGAGCCTATAATTATTACAACAAGGCCCTGGAAATACTGAATAAGAAAGGAGATAAATACGGCATTGCGGTAGCCAACAATAATATTGGGGATGTATTTAAAATGATGGGAAAATATGACATCGCTCTTATATATTATAACCGGGTTCTGGCAAAAAGCGATTCATTAGGAAACCTCGAACTGGGTATCATATGCCTGAACAATATAGGGGTAATCAAATCAATGATGGATGACAAAGACAGTGCAATATTTTATTACACTAAGGCACTTGAAAGGGCGGAAGTATTAAATGATCAGGTGTTAACAACCAGAACGTTGAGCCTTATTGGGAATACACTGTACGAGAAAGGTCAATACGATGAGGCAAGAAGCTACCTTGAAAAGGCCTTCGATTTATCCAGAGAATTGGTTATTTATGAAGACATGAGTAACACCTCCCGTTTATTGCAAACCTATTTTGAAAAAAGCGGCAACTATAAGAAAGCCTATTTTTATGCCAATATGCATAAACTTGCCTCTGACAGTTTAACATCAAACCAGGCAAAAGAACAAGTTTTGAAATTAATGTTCGACCATAAGGTAAGTTTGCAAAACCTTGAACGGCAACGCTTGCTGGACCAGGAACAACATGAAAAAAGAAGGAGTATTTTTAATTTATACTCTGTTATACTGTTGCTGATTATCATTATGCTTATCGTGGCCCTTATGCTTTTCAGAACCATTCAGCAGCGAAAAATAGACCGGATAAAAAAAGAAAAAACCGATATGCAATTGATGACGGTAGAAAAAGATATGGAGTTGAGAAACCGTGAAATTGTAGAAAAAGTGCTTAAGATTTCAGAAAAAAATGAACTTATTAACAGCACACTAAAGTCGCTTGATGATTTTTCGGCAGGTTTATCCCCAAGACAAAGAGCAGGCCTTGAAAACATTTTGAAAGACTTAAGAACCATAGGTACCAAAAATCAATGGGAAGAATTTTATGGCTATTTTTCTCAGGTTTATTCGCAGTTTTATGAAAAGCTGGAAAAAGAATTTCCCAATCTCACCCTCAACGAAAAGCGTTTGTGTGCCTTGCTGAAACTAAATATGACCACCAAAGACATGGCTGCCATTACCAATCTGAATTTTAAAAGCATTGAGGTTGCCAGAACACGTTTACGTAAAAAACTGAATCTCACAAACAGCAACCTCACCTTACAGGAATTCCTTAGCCAATACAACTGATTGATTGTATTGTGTCAGTTAAGCCGTCATCCGGCATAGCAAAACACTTACTTGTCAATTGTACTGAAATCGGTAAGGGGCTGTTAGTTTCATAAACTAACAGCCCCTAACCGTTAATTGTAGATTATCTAAAGCCTATTTAACAACGATCGTTTTAAAGGCGGCCTTTTTATCCGATTTAGCTGAAATAACATATATGCCTTAGCCAATATACCCAGCAGGATAAGATATTTTATTGTTTTTTTCATTGATTTTTGATGTAGTTTTTTAAATGAATTTCAGGTAGCATTCTATTGGCTTAATTCTTTACGAATTTAGCGTGAGAAAGTTTACCATCCTTTTCTAACTCAATGATGTACATTCCACTGTTACAATGGCGAATATCTATTGTATCAGACTGACCCTTAATGAGAGCTTCAAAAACAATCCGCCCGTTTATATCGATGATTTTAATGTTTGATCCGGCAATGTTATCTCCTGTGATTTCAAAAATACCCTGACTGGGATTTGGGAAAGCCAACAGTGAACTTACTTTGATATTGTCGACAGAAACCACCAGGGTTGTAAATTCTTTAATGGTAGCGGGGCCCCATTCACCCACAGCATTTTTACACGTAGCAATGGCTTTATAAACAGTATTGCTTTGCAAATCAATCCACACCCAGTTATCGGTTTGATAGTGTGGCATGCCGTCATTCTGGAAATATTCAATGGCAGCCTCCTCTCCAATTTCATCAAAATATTCCCTGGTCATTAATCCATCATGAAATTCCGCGGTTTCCGGGTTTGGCGTAACTATCATCCTTACGGAAGTGGGAGTAATTTCTGATAAATCAATGGTAGCAGTTGCCTCACCGGGACCACCCAACACAGTGGTGTGCACATAAGTTGAATCATAGGGTGATTCAAAACCATCAAAACCCAGACTTACCGTATATACATAATACCCGGTATTTGGTGTCAACTGGGTATAATTGTGGGTGTATATCCCGGTTTCATGAATTCCAAACATCTTTATTGCACCTGCCGGTGAACCTACCATTTGACTCCATTGTTGCATTTCAGCAACCGTCATTATAACGAAATAATAAGATTCACAGATGTCGTTGGGGGTAAATGTTGCATCAAGTGTAGTAGCCTGAACATTGTCGAAAGTAACTTCTACCGCAGGAATTTCAACCTGTTCTTCTCCCAGTAGTCTTAAAACCATAAAGTTATATACATCTTCCCTGGAGGTGGAATATCCGCTAATCAAAATGTTTCCATCCTCCTGAAGCAGGATGCTGTTTGCGTTAACATCTGTATTAAACGGGTCCATAACTATATGTCCTTCGTTACCAAACGCAGTATCCAGGGTTCCATCTGAATTAATACGGCATGCGTAAATATCGTAGGCAGATGCTAAATAATCCACGATTTGACCGGTGAAAACAATTTTGCCGTCATCCTGTATGACTATATCATCCACATAGGTAGCCTGCTCGGTAAGCCGGTAAAAAGCAACACCATCCGTACCGAAAGTATCGTCGTAATTTCCGTCGCTGTCTAATCTTAAAATAGCGGCATCGTATTCAGGAACTCCAGTGATAATAGCGAACTCTTTATGGCCGCCCACTACAATTTTTCCATCATCCTGTATTTTAACTGAAGTAGCGAAATCAGCCAGTCCTCCCAAATTGGCTTTAAGGGTTCCATTAAGTGCAAAACCGGCATCAAGCTGCCCATCAGCAGTGTATCTTGCTACCACTACATCGTAATAGGTATAATAGGAATACATAAAACCGGCAGCAACTATTTTTCCATCTGTTTGAATATCAATTCCTTTAACATACGACTGGCAAGCTTGCCCTCCATCATCCTCCATGACAGTGATGACATATCCACCATCACCAAAAGAGGTATCCAGGGTGCCATTGCTGTTCAAACGTGCCAATGCGAAATTATCGTCTGAATAGCCACCGACAACTATTTTTCCATCTTCCTGAATAACTGCCTGTTCTACATTGTTCATCATATTTAGTGCAGCAACGCCATTTGCTCCAAAGGTAGGATCCATTTCACCTATGGAGGTGTAACGAAGTACCCGTGCCTGATAACTGGAGCCATTAAAAGAACGGCCTGCCAAAATTATACGCCCGTCATCCTGCACAACTACCGCTGAACCAAAATCTGATTCACCTAAACTTGTGTTCACTATTCCCTTATACCCAAAATCCATATCCAGTGAACCATCGACATTGTATCGGGTCAGCGCAAATTTGTAGGTTCCTATGCGCGCTTCTCCACCAAGAAGGATTTTCCCATCGGCCTGTAAGGCCATACCGTATGACATGCTAAAATCATTGCCAATGGGTGTTAGTACCACACCATTATCGCCGAACGTGGGGTCAAAACTACCTGCATTTTGTGCCTGAACACCCAAAGAAGCAAACAAAGTAAAAAGTAAAATGTAAATTTTTTTCATGATTAAGGTTTTGAGTTTAAAAGTAGATCAGTTGCTGATCACACCTGCAAAAATAAAATTGCAAATGAAAGTACTACCATAAAACCCCATAGCATAAACAAAACATTACAGCTTTTAACCACTACATTACCACTACATAAAATATTTTATATTTATGTATCAACGCTTTACATCCGTTTCCTTCTATTTAAATTTTTTAATATTAATTTATCACTTTTTAACATTTTTATGCAAGTATATTAATTTTACAACTAAAACAACTGCTTTTTCAAAGTTAAGAAGCTATAATTTGGCATACGAAAGATCGCTGATTAGAAATTATTTAATGACAAACCTGAAAAAATCTAAACTTCTGCATCTTTCCAAAATGTGTCATACTCCAGAAATAAAATCAGGCAATGAGGTATTACCCCTATATTTGTACAGCTATACATTTTAAATAAAGATTATGAGGGTAGGCGATTCACATTATAGAACCATCTGGCTGGAAGGCAATAGTGTTTATATGATAGACCAAAACCAGCTTCCTTTTGCTTTCGGCATAAAGAAATGTGAGGATTGGCTGGAAACCTGTTCAGCCATACGTTCCATGAATGTGCGCGGAGCCGGAGCAATAGGTGCCGCAGCAGGGTTCGCTATGGCTCAGGCCTACATGGCCGGCTTTCATCCGGAAGAGGCTCTTCATAAAATTCGTAGTACCCGCCCAACAGCACGTGATCTTTTTTATGCCGTGGAGAAAGTATATCATGCCGGTCAAATATCAGTAAATAATGCAGTTAATGTGGCTCAGGGTATAGCCGATGAGAACAGTGAAGCCGGCCGAAAGATAGGCATTGCAGGGGAAAATCTGATAAAAGACGGCGACAGGATACTCACGCATTGTAATGCCGGATGGCTGGCCTTTGTGGATTATGGCAGTGCGCTTTCACCTATATATCAGGCGCATCGGGAAGGTAAAGAAGTAATGGTTTATGTGGATGAAACCCGCCCGAGAAGTCAGGGTGCACGCCTTACTGCCTGGGAACTCATGAACGAACAGATAGCTCATAAGATAATACCAGACAATGCGGGCGCATATTTAATGGGAAACAAAAAGGTGGATCTGGTGATTACCGGTGCCGACCGCATTGCCGCCAACGGGGATGCAGCAAATAAGATAGGCACCCTGGAAAAGGCCATTGTAGCCAGGTTTTACGGCATTCCTTTCTACATAGCGGCACCGGGCTCAACGTTTGATGTCAATACGCCCAGCGGAAGTGAAATCGTTATAGAAGAGAGAAACCAGGATGAAGTGAATTACCAGAGTGGTACTGACCCGACAGGCAACATTCAAACCATCCGTGTGACCAATCCGGGTTCACAAGCCTTTAACCCGGCTTTTGATGTTACGCCCGCGGCATTAATAACAGGTTACATTACCGATAAAGGCATCTTTTCTTCTCAGGATATCCGTATCAGGCTCCAATCAGGATCGCTTTAACACCTCAGTCAAATTAAGCTTAACCGGCGTATGGAGTCAGGCCAGAGCATTTCAACTACCTTAGAGCATTTTTCGGATTTCCAGCAGGCTCTGCTCCGGGTTTACATTCAGGCCGGTTTGCTGATAAACGATTTCACCCTGTGGATTGAGTATGTGAATAATGTTTGAATGGTCAAAACCTCCTTCTTCCAGGGGTTGTATGCGCACGCCCAACACATTGGCCAGCTCCATGGTGGCGGCATCACTGGAGCGAACCAACTCCCAGCGATTGCCCAACCTGTGGTTTTCAGCATATTTTTTCATTTGAACCGGAGTATCCCGCTTCACATCCATGGTTATCAGAAGAAACTGAACTTTTTCTCTTTCTTCCGGACTTAAGCCGTCTTCAATATTTTTCATATCGGCAGTAATACGTGGACAGGCAGAGGCACAATGACTGAAAAACATAGATGCCACTACGATTTTGCCTTTGTATGCTTCAAGTTGTTTTACCTCGCTGTTTTGAGTTTCCCAGGCCGAATTAAGCAGATAGAGGGATTGATCTGAGATTTGTAATGGTTCGGCTGCAGCGGCAGCTTCTGATTTACAACAAGAACCTTCTTCGACCGGGGCACGATTGCATGCAATAGCCAGCACGAACAAAGCCGACATAAGGGTTATTGTTAAAATTTTTTTTGTCATGTTTTTTATGTTAATATTAATCTGCCTTTAAATTATTTCCGGCCGGTCTGAACCTTCACCTCACTCACGCATCTGAAACCAAGATTTTGCAGTACATGTGTGGCTTTTAAACTTGAACGCAATGCGTACCTTAAAAATGCGGGATAATTTTCAACATCGCCGGCCTGGGCACCACCTCCACCGCAAAACAAATTACTGCCTGAGCCAGCATCTCCACGGGATTCACCGCTTGAAAGGCTGCTGTTAAAATCGTAGGTCCATTCCCAAACCAGACCATGCATATCCCACACTCCAAAAAAGTTTTGTTTTGTGGAACCAACGGCTGGAATAGGCTTGGGCTGGGCTGAAGATGTTACTTTAAGCACCCATTGCTGAAAATCCCTTTCCTTGCTTCCGTCAGCTGATTTAAGCCCTGCAGCAGCCACACGTTCCCACTCATCGGTGGTGGGCAGTCGCTTACCCTGACATTCACAATATTTTTGAGCTGCAAACCACGAAATATTCACAACAGGACTGTCTTTAAGCCTGTTGTCAAAGCTGTGATTGTCGTCCCAATGCTTTAGATATCCCTTATCAGAAAACAACCGCTTTACCTGGTTTTTGCCCCAATCCGGATTTTCACGCACAAAAAGACTATATTCGTAATTGGTCACCGGATAGCGATCAATATAGAATGCTTTAATCTCTTTGTAATTATTGTTACCTGAATATAGCGGCAGGTATTTTCCTGCCGCTATAAACTGCATATTGTTGTGTTCTACTTCGTTTTGAGCATGGAGCTGCAGATTGATGAAAACAACCACCCCTACAGTCCATAGAAAGCTTTTCATTTTATTTCCTCATTTTTTTGACCTGTTCTTCGGTAATATTTACCTCCTTACCATCAAATGTATGGTATATGTAGGTAAGTACCGACACGACTTCGGAGTCTGTCAGGGCCTGTTTAGGCATTACACTATTGTATTTTACCCCGTTTACCGTAATTTCGCCTGAAAGGCCATTTACCACGGCCCCAATTGCTTTATCAGGTTTGCCATCGATGTAATCGGATTTTGCCAATGGTGGGAACACCGCAGTTACACCCTTTCCATCGTAAAGGTGACATGCCGCGCAGTTTACATCGTAAAGCGTTTTGCCGGCAGCAATCCGCTCTTCTCTTGTAACTGCCGGAAGGCCTCTTTTCTTCTTATAAAGATTAACGGCTTCTGCCGAAGGCTGATAGATACCTGGTTCGGATTTACCTGAATATACACGTTTATTCTCTTCGCCATCAACTTCCAGTATGCCCAATGCACCTTTATTGAAAGCCCTGAAGATGGAATGGTCTACCAGAATGAACTTACCGGGAACCTCAACCTTAAATTCTGTGATGGTGGAGCCACCTGCCGGTATCATGGTGGTTTGTATATCGTGGTTCATGGCAGAGCCACCTTCAATATATACATTATCAAACACTTCACCTATAAGATGAAAGCTTGACGCCAGATTGGGGCCACCATTTCCAACGAATAAGCGTACTGTTTCACCGGCGGTGGCTTTTAAACTGCGCTCGCCGGTAAGGGCGCCAACATGTCCGTTAAATACAACATAATCGGGTTGCTCTTTTATTGCCTTACCCATATTAAAAGGCTGCAAGCCTGATTCTCCATACTCGCCGTCTGTATAAAAGTCACCCTGCATGACATAATACTCTTTGTCAACTTTGGGCAATCCTCCCTTGGGTTCAACCAGAATAAGACCATACATTCCGTTGGCAATGTGCATACCTACCGGAGCCGTGGCGCAATGATAGACAAACAAACCAGGATTAATGGCCGTAAAATTAAAAACTGCTTCGTAGCCAGGAGCTACATAAGTAGCTTCGGCACCACCGCCTTGTCCTGTAACAGCATGTAAATCAATATTGTGCGGAAGTTTATTGTCAGGATGATTCTTCAAATGAAACTCTACATAATCGCCTTCCCTGATGCGGATGAAAGAACCAGGCACTGTTCCGCCAAAAGTCCAGAATACATAAGTTACCCCATCAGCAAGTTCCATTTCAAGTTCAATAATTTCTAAATCAACAATTACCTTGGTTGAATAATTTCGGGTAATTGGCGGAGGTACAAAAGGTGGATCCGTAAGTTGAGCAATCTCCTCACCTTTGATATCGGTTACATTATGCAACCGGCCTATCTCAGCGGAATCTTTTTTTAGCTGTGGCCCTCCACATCCCGCCAAAATCAAAATCAAAAATAAGGGGATGAAGTTAATAAAATGCGTACAGATGCTAAAACTTCTTTTCATATGTGCGAGTTTTGAATATTAGACAACAAATATACAGGTAATCGAGTTCCGAATTACCCGTAATGCAAAAAATTTTTTATTCTTTTGTGATTGTCCTCCCCAATCATTCATTATTCTTAGCATACTTAGTAAATGATACCCGGGGGTTCGTTATATTAATATAACAGTTATGCGCAACGGCACCGTTATAAAAATTCTGTTTTTCGGAAAAGATTAACATCCTAAATGACCCTGTTTTTTTTGAATCACCGTTTTTCTATATTACTTTTACCACTTCATCATAGCATAAATTAACAGAAATGAGCAGCACAAAACCAGATTTAACCGGTATTAAAAATATAATTTTCGATTTTGGCAACGTATTATTAAATATCGATCCACGGCTAACCCAACATGCTTTTACGGAGTTGGGCATCAAACCGGGAGTTGATTTTTGGGGAAGCCGAAGCAGTGCCGACTTACTGATAAGTTTTGAACAAGGAAAAATATCCCCGAATGAGTTCAGAAAAGGTGCCCTTGCTATGCTTTCCGAGGGGGTAACTGATGAACAGGTAAATAAAGCATGGAATGCTTTATTGCTTGACTTCCCGGCCTATAGGGTTGAACTGCTCAAACAACTGCAGCCTGATTATCGCTTATTTTTACTTTCAAATTCCAACCAGATTCATTATGAGCATTACATCAGCTATTTTGAGGAAAAATTCGGGTTTCCACTCAGAGATCTCTTCGAAAAGATGTGGTTCTCTCACCAACTGCGTTATGTAAAGCCCAATCCGCATATTTTTACTACTGTACTCAAAGACGCCAATCTTATCCCACAGCAAACGCTGTTTATTGACGACACCCTCATGCACGTGGAGGCTGCCCGGCAGTTGGGAATTAAGGTCTGGCATTTAAAGCCGGATGAAGATGTGGTTGATTTGTTTAAGAAATAATTTTTGCGGTACACTATTTCAAAATAAAAAGTAAGAAAACCCTTATTTTTTTGAAACTGAAAGCAATAGAATAAATGCAAACCGGTATTTTTTTTATTAAATGTTTAGTAAAACAGTAAGATTTGTTTATATTTGTTTATTAAAGAGCATTGTTTATTAGATTAAATCGAATAAATAGACAATTTCTTCTTGCAGTGCATAAAAAGATGAATTAGCGTTTTTTTAAATTAAAGTTTTGTTCAACTGAAAATCCGTCAGCATAGTAGGAATTCTTATCCGAAAAACTATTAAATAAACTTTGAAACTTAAAACCAAACAAAAGATGAGAAAAATTAATTTTAATCTAATGATCGTTGCTTTGGCACTTTCATATATTGTAGTAGGCTGTAAAAAGGATGATAAAAAAGAGGATAAAAAAAAGGTTGAAGAAAATGGACTCACAACCGAAATAAAAAAAATAATTCCCGACAGTATCGTCCAAACTATGATTAGTTTAGGCATGCCGGTTAACCGTGGAGGGAACCCTCCTACTATCACCGGAACTTTTATGTGCAAACCCTTTATCCTCAAAGCAAGTAACAGGCCGGGTGATGCGGTTGGCAGTAGGTTTGCTGATTACGAAGTTACCTTTTATGATCAGGACAATGATGAACTTACTATAAAGCTCGATTATGTTAATGGCCCGGAAAGCGGCAGCGGTTTAGGGAGCTTTATTGTGGGGTCCGGGAATAATTTCTCTGTTTTCGCTGAAGTCATTTCGTCAAGTTCCGGCACAAAAGCCACCCTGGTGAATGTACTTTCCGGGGAATTAATGGACGACGGAATACATAATTTTCATTTCGCCAATTTTATGATCGATAATCAGGGTAATGCGCAGGGCATATGGATAGAAAATGGAGAAGGAAGAATACTTTATGACTCGGACAGCATTTCAGAAAGAACTTCAGGAAAAAAGAAAGCAATGTTTGATACATATAAAGGTTGTAGCGCTTCGTTAAGCATAAAATAATTCAGAGATTTCTTAACACTGATTTTCGCTTTTCCTACATTGCTAAAGGCCCTTCTGAGTAAGGGCTTTCTTACTTTCTGAACCATTGATTCAGAAAAAATTATTATAACAGCAATTACACTTTCTGCATTTTATGTTTTTCTGTGGGGGATAAAAAGAATAGCATTAAAGCCGGGACCTATCCCTTCCGGATAATAGTGCATTAAAAGTGCTGAGTATTCAGCAATGCGTGCAATCATTCGGAATGCTTCAAGTCGAATATCAGCTGCTATAGCTTACAGCTTTCCATCATTTATCATGCGGTAGATGGTGGTTTTACCAATTTTTAATTTATCGGCCACTACCCTGACCTTATTGTCATATTTCTCCATAAAATGATTGATGATGCGTCTGTTATAAT
>JAQVEI010000575.1 GCA_028697695.1 Lentimicrobiaceae bacterium | reverse complement strand
GAGATAGACTTGAATTTGCCTAGCCTGCTCATCACACTACATCCCCAGACAGTTGCTTACACCTTAAATGAAGGCTTTGCTAACGAATCATTCAATGCTTTTGATAGCCTGGCAAACAATTATCAATTGATCATTACCATGCCCAATGCCGACACTTCAGGCACTGTTTTCAGAAATGCATTTGAGATGTTGAAGCAATACAATCCTGAGAAGGTATTTCTCATTGAAAACTTTGGCACACAATCTTACTTTAGCTGCATGAAACATGTGGGATTGGTTGTCGGGAATAGTTCAAGTGGCATCATCGAAGCAGCTTCCTTTGGAAAATATGTGATCAATATCGGGGACAGGCAAAAAGGAAGACTTACAAGTGAAAACACAATACACCTTCCCTTTGATTCAGAAAAGATTAAAAAAGCGGTGCGGCAATGTTTTGGCAAAACTTACTTGGGTCAAAACATTTATTATCAGGAAAATGCTGTTCAAAAAATCATATCATTCTTAAAACAACAACTTTGAACACTTATAAAAAACATCTACTTCTAAAAGGGAGTAACATACGGAAAGCACTAGAGCGTTTAGACTTTCTATCAGAAGATGCTATTATTTTTATTGTTGATAATGAAAATCATCTTATCGGGTCCTTAACTGATGGTGATGTTCGGCGTGGTCTGTTAAAGGGTTTTTCAATAGACCATCTGGTGGATGAAATCATTCAGCCTAACCCGAAATATATCCGAAAAGGCGAGCGCAATATCAACAAGGTTATCGAATACCGTGAGAATAATTTCAGGATTTTACCGGTATTAGACAAAGCGGATAGTATAGTCAATGTTATTAATTTCAGAGAATTAAAGTCTTACCTGCCTGTTGATGCCGTTATTATGGCTGGTGGTCGTGGCGAACGATTGCGCCCTTTAACAGATACAACACCAAAACCTTTATTAAAAGTGGGTGACAAACCAATTCTGGAACATAATTTAGATAGATTGCGTCTTTTTGGTATTGATGACTTCTGGATAACCGTCAAGTATTTGGGAGAACAAATTGAGCGCTACTTTGGAGATGGACATGAAAAAAGCATCAGCATACAATATGTCCATGAAAATGAACCACTGGGTACCATAGGAGCAGTCTCTAAAATTAGAAATTTCTCACATGATTATGTACTGGTTACGAATTCTGATTTGCTCACAAACGTTGATTACGAACATTTCTTTCTGGATTTCCTGAAAAATGAAGCTGACTTTTCAGTGGTTACCATTCCTTATTCCGTTGATATTCCATATGCTGTCCTGGAAACCAATAATGGTCATGTACTCAACTTTCGGGAAAAACCCACTTACACCTACTACTCCAATGGTGGCATCTATCTGATGAAACGCGAAGTACTCAAACACCTACCCATCGAAAAGCATTTTAATGCCACAGACTTAATGGAAACTTTAATCAAAAATGGAAATAAAGTAGTCTCCTATCCTTTAGCCGGCTATTGGTTGGACATTGGAAGGCATGAGGAATATGAGAAGGCACAAAAGGATATCAAAACAATAAACTTTAGATGAAACCATTGGTTGTCATACCTGCACGTGGCGGCTCAAAAGGTGTGCCTCGCAAAAACATCAAATTGCTTGGTGGAAAACCTTTGATACAATACACCATCGAAGCAGCACGAGAAGTTTTTCCTGATGAGGTAATCTGTGTTTCAACAGATGATAAAGAAATAAAAAGTGTTGTTGAAAGCCTTGGATTAAAAGTGCCGTTTCTTCGCCCACCTGAATTAGCAATAGATCAGGCTGGAACTTATGAAGTATTGCTACACGCCATTGATTTCCACGAAAAGAATGGTTACCTTCCTGACACTTTGATTCTATTACAACCCACATCGCCATTCAGAACCGGAAAACACATAAAGGAAGCTTTGGAGTTGTTTGATAAACGTTGCGAAATGGTAATTTCCGTCAAGGAAACAAAATCAAATCCCTATTATACGCTTCGGGAAGAAAATGAAGAGGGCTGGTTAATAAAATCAAAAGAAGGTCATTTTGATAGAAGACAGGACGCTCCTACAGTTTGGGAGTTGAATGGAGCTATATACATAATAAAAGTTTCTGTATTGAAAAAAAAATTACTTGATCGAATTAAGAAAACTGGAAAATATAAAATGAATGAAATTAGTTCAATAGACATTGATAGCCAATTAGATTGGGATTTTGCTGAATTTTTGATTCAAAATAAAAAGTAATAAACTGTTGTATATCTGTATGTTACTCCGATTTGAAGTGAAAGACAATAACTTCGTTTCAATTAAACGGACAACTCTCGTAATTTGATTATGAGAAATAAATTGGTTTTTTGTCAAGCCTTTGGAGATATCGGATATTGCAATTCAATAATTGGTAATACGGAAAATTATTTAGTAATAATCACGCTTCCTAAAGTATATGATACGATAATAGACAATGGAATTTTTGATATTTCTAAAACAATAATTCTCAAATATCCAAGAACGTTCGTTGAAATTATTCAATTTTCTAAAAATTTTTACGAACA
>JAQVEI010000574.1 GCA_028697695.1 Lentimicrobiaceae bacterium | reverse complement strand
ATTAACCGCCTGATTAAACAGGTTGAAGATACACGGAAGATGATGAAGATGGTGTCGGGAGGCGGAGGTAAAAACGTGATGAATGCAATGCGAAACATGAAAAGAATGTCGGGCAAAAGAAGATAGACTCAAGTTTGCAGACGTTAATTTTATGGAATAGATTACAAACTCATTCAGGTATTGAATTAATATTTTTTAAATGACCATCATCGACGGAAAAAAGATCAGCCAGGAAATAAAAAATGAAATTGCCGCAAAAGTTGCTGACAGGATTGACTCAGGCAAATCTGCTCCTCATTTAGCCGCTATTTTGGTCGGTGACGATCCGGCCAGCCAAACCTATGTTGACAGTAAAGAAAAAGCCTGCCGGTTGGTGGGAATTACTTCCAGTGTGTATCGTTACCCGGCCTCAATCACGGAACAACAACTCATTGACGCTATCGACTTTTTGAATAACGATGAGGAAATTGATGGCTTTATTGTTCAGCTCCCACTGCCTGAACATATCGATAGCGACAAGGTACTTCAGCGCATCAGGCCCGAAAAAGACGTGGATGGCTTTCATCCTGCCAATATGGGGCGTTTGGTACTGGGCTTACCAGGCTATCTGTCTGCTACCCCTGCCGGTATCATGCTGTTGCTCGAAAAGTATCAAATCGAAACCGAAGGCAAACAGTGTGTGGTGCTGGGGCGCGGCAATATAGTAGGAACTCCCGTTAGTTTGCTTATGGCACGCAAGGCAAAGCCCGGTAACAGTACCGTAACCATCTGCCACAGTAAAACACAAAACCTGCCCGATATTACACGCCAGGCTGATATTCTAATCGTTGCCATAGGCAAACCTGAATTTGTGACAGGAGATATGGTAAAAAAGGATGCAGTTGTTATTGATGTCGGGATACACAGAGTGGAAGATAACACGGAGAAGGGCTATCGTATTGTTGGTGACGTGGACTTTAAAGAAGTAGCACCCAAATGCAGCTATATAGCCCCGGTACCCGGTGGAGTCGGGCCAATGACGATAGTAAGCCTGATGATAAATACCCTGAAAGCTTGTGAAAGGGAAATATATCCTTAAGTAAGATGTCATGAATCTGCTAAGATATTGCGCCAGTGCAGTAGTGGGATTGACTCTGGTTTTTTCAGGACTTGGTAGATTGCACGCGCAACAAGCCGGATGTACCGACCCGCAGGCGCTTAATTACAATGCAGCGGCTACCGTCAATGATGGCAGTTGTTCGTATCCATATACTGCTGCATCTTTACCGGTTTTTATTTACCGCTTGTCAACCAAAGTGCATGAAAATTCGGGCTTGATCTATTGGCGGAATAGCTTGTGGACGCACAACGACAGTGGGGGAGAAGCTAAAATTTATCGCCTTGACACCCTGAAAGGACGCGTTGGGCAAACCATCGAAATTTCCAATGCTAAAAATGTTGACTGGGAGGATATAGCACAGGATAACGATTACATCTATATTGGCGACATGGGAAACAATGTTGGCAACAGAACCAATTTATGCATTTATAAGATTCCCAAATCGGCTATCCCGGAGCATGGCGATGCTGTAGTTATGGCTGAAATTATTCACTTTTCCTACGCCGACCAGATGAGTAAAAAACCGGCTATTTACAAGCATAATTTTGACTGTGAAGCCATGCTGGTTTATGAGGATAACTTGCTTCTTTTTTCAAAAAATTGGAATGACTTAAAATCGAGGGTATACCAGTTGCCCAAAACGCCTGGGAATTATGTGGTTGAACCCCTGAATACACTGGATGTGGATGGTTTGATTACCGGTGCAGATTTATCACCCGACGGCAAAACAATAGCCCTGTGTGGTTATAAAGATTATGAGCCTTTTTTATTCCTTATTTATGATTTTGTTCCGGACGATATATTTGCAGGCAACAAAAGGCGTATTGCAATTAACGGGAAATTTGGCGTTCAAACAGAAGGCATCACTTTTTTTTCCAGCAACCGGCTGCTGATCTCTGCCGAGAAAACAGCGGTAGCTCCCGCCCGGATATACTACTTTTACCACGAAATTTATTCGGGCCACGCTGTGGCCAATCCTTAAAGATTTAGTATCTTCGCTTTTCATTTAATCTGATATGCCCAAGGTTACGATACTTTTATGGTGTTTCCTATTCTGTTTTGTCGCTGTGGGAAGTGTAAAAGGGCAGCGTGACGATAGCCGGGCAGCCAGGTTCCAGCAAAAAGCACTGGCATATTACAATGCGGCTGCATATGAGCAGGCGGTTGTCGAAGTGCGCAAAGCTTTAAAAGCTGATCCTGAATTCATTGAAAGCTGGCTGTTGCTGGGTGATATAAGTAATCTAAGGAATGATTACACTACGGCAATAAAAGCTTATTCCACAGCCATTAAGATAGATCCCTCATTTTTTCCGCCTGCATTTTACATTTTGGGCAACCTGCAGTTCAGGGAAAGCAATTATGAAGATGCCATTTCCAGTTATGAACATTATCTTTCATTAGGCGTCGCCCGCCCACGTGAAGTTACCCAGGCCGAAAAAAATATCCAAACAGCAC
>JAQVEI010000031.1 GCA_028697695.1 Lentimicrobiaceae bacterium | reverse complement strand
AACAATGTGCAATGGGTGACGTTGCTTGGTTTTGAGGCGGGGGGATCGGCTATTATGTATCAAAAACTTTCGGTTGTAGTGAATGCCGGATATACCTATGCCTATTTCACGGAAATCGAAAAAATTATCCTCGAAAATAATCAGGCAATAGGTACAGTAACTTTAAAAAATGATCCTATCCCTGAAATTCCACCTTTTGAAGCAATATTTAAAACCAGCTATTCATTCCTCAACAATATGCTGCAACCGGAACTGGTCATCGTTTTGGCCTTAAATCAACAAGCGGTTTCAAAAAGTGCCTATGAAAAACCAACGCCCGGTTTTGTGCTGTTCGAGCCTGGTCTTACCTATCGCCCCTTCACTTTTGCTACTTTGCTTCTGGGCGTTAAAAACCTTACCAATCGGGCTTACACCATGCATCTTAACCGGAATATTATTGGCAGCACAAACAGCTTATATGAACCGGGTCGTACATTTTATATAAATTTGGTCATTGATTTGTAAAAAGTCTCCCATGAGAGAAAAAAATTCTAAGCGGCTATGGCTAAAAACCCTGTTTCGGCTGATTATATTGCCGGGCCTGATGTGGTCGTGTGAAGACAAAGAACCGGAATTGAAAGCCCGGGGTATACAGTTTCATTTTGACCATAAAATTAATGGAGAAGCACTGGTTTTTAACAGCATGCAGTACACCAATGCTGCCGGCAACCCCTATGAGGTGAAAGAAATTATGTATTTCATTTCAGAGATAAAACTCTATCAAAACAATGGAAATATAATTTCTACAGGTAATTTAAACGACATTCATTATACGGATACCAAACTACCCGAAACTCAGGAATGGCTAATCACCGGAGATTTTCCCACCGGAAGTTACGATAGCTTATCCTTTACTTTTGGCATACGGTCTTCCAAAAACAAATCCTTCATGTTTGTGAATCCTCCCGAAGTAAATATGGCCTGGCCTGAAGTGCTTGGAGGCGGATATCACTATCTTATGTTAAACGGGTGGTGGCGTGATACAGTTGGTTTGCGCCGGCCATTTGATTTTCATTTGGGTATTGGTCAGATATACAGGAACAATACAGGCCAGGTGGGGGATATCATTGAATTTATCGACAACTCTTTCAGTGTAAACGTGCCGGGAACTTCATTTGTAATCGAAGAAGAAAAATTCACCAAATTGAAATTGGTGATGAATGTGGAGCGTTGGTTTGTTTCGCCGCTAATATATGACCACAATATTTGGGGAGGAGCCATTATGCAAAATCAGGATGCCATGCATATGGGATGCGTAAATGGGAAAGATGTTTTTACACTTGAACTTTTTGATTAAACAATTCATTGTTTATTTATAATATTGAGCAGACAAATAACTGCATAGAGATTATCCAGAATAAACAGCTCAGGCATTCCGCAAACTTCATCAGAAATTGCTATTCGGAGAACTGTCAATAAATAGCATAAGATATTCCCGTAACTCGCTTACTGTTGGGCCTTCGAAAAGATCAGGGTTTTTGTGATGTAGAAATATTTTGAATAAGATTTAAATGCGTTACAGATAAGCTCGTACAGAGTTATTAACACAAACACTTAAAAGTAAAGAGTAGCTTTTAGTGCAAAAAGTGATCACTCTGTTGAAAATTCACTATCTTTGAATATGTATAATTCATATTTTCTTTTTTCAGGTTTTCATAATGCCCGCAAATGGAAAAGAATATGATCCCATCGCCCGAAAAAGTTAACTGTTGGAATATCCTCTTTGGTTTTAGTGATAAGTATAAAGAAAAACGTTTTATTATCGACTATTTCGAACGTGTTAAAGTTCAGGTTCGTTTTGGCCTCCTAATTTCTATCTTTATTTATTTGGTTTTTTATTTCATTGATTTCAAGGTCTTTCCGGAATTGGAGGCCCAACTTATTGTTAACCGGATTATAGTGTGTAGTATCTTTTCAATAATTTTGGTCCTCTCATATACAAAAGCTTTTGCCAGATACATGCAGTGGTTTTTATTGTTTTTTGGACTGGTAGCAACGGTTGGGATACTTTGGAAATTGCTTTTGCTTAACCAAAACGGTTATGATTTTAGTTTTTTTTACCCAGGACTTATTCTAACTTCGGCGATTGTTACCTTTTATTTGCGTGTACGTTTTGTGCATTCTGCCCTGTTAAATGTTTTCGTAATTGTAGCATATATTGTAGTATTTTTGGCTTTTATTAAACCCATACCTCCCGATGACCCATCAATCTTACGCAAACCTTTATCAACAGTCTGTTTTTTATTGTATGTAGTAGTTTTCTGAGTCTGTATGCCGCCTATTACCTTGAAACAATAACCCGCAATGATTTTCTGGCTAAGCAACATATCAGGTACCTGAACGGCCATCTTAAGGATGAAGTTCAGCAACGCACTGCTGAGTTGAGAGAGGAAAAACGTAAGAATATTGGCCTGTTGCTTGATGGTCAGGAAAAAGAACGCAAGCGAATTTCCAAAGAATTGCATGACAGCATAGGTTGCCAACTGGCTTTGATTAAATTGAACCTGGAGGCTCAGCAGCAAGCACAGGATTATTCTGGTATATCTCAATCAATATGCGCAGTTACAGATTTGATAAAAGAAGTTCGCGATATTTCGCACAACCATTCTGTTTTTGTCTTACAACGGGTTGGCCTCACCAATGCTATCGAAAGTAGTTTGTATCAAATACTTTCCTGCAGTTGCGCTCATTTTAATGTTTATTTTCATCAGCTAAATTGCCATTTATCATCCGCAGTTCAATTGATGCTATACCGGGTGTTTCAGGAAGCCCTTAATAATATATTGAAGCACTCCGAAGCCACGGAGGTAGATATCCAACTGGTGCGCCAGGATAAACATTTGACTATGGTCATTTGCGACAATGGCAAAGGTTTCGATGTGAAGAGCGTGCACCATGGCCTGGGATTGCACAACATGCGAATGCGCATCGAAAATCAACTGGAGGGTGAACTGATTATTGACAGCCGGCCGGGACATGGCACCACGCTTATTGCCAACATCAAAAGTGAAGAGATATGATAAAAGTATTTATCACCGACGACCATCAGAGTTTTAAAGAAGGATTAATTGCTTACCTGAAATCAGATCCCGGAATAGAAATGGTGGGACACGCCCAAAACGGTAAAGAGGCACTGCAGGCAGTGGCCGTTGAACCCATAGATGTGATGTTGCTGGATGTGGATATGCCAGAAATGAATGGTGAGGAGACCCTGATAGCCATCAAAAAAATCAAGCCTGAAGTAAAAGTGCTTATTCTCACTTCGCTCAACGATAAAATGCTCATAGATTCCCTTCGGAAAAACGGTGCGGAGGGATTTCGCAGCAAAGAGTCGGGTATAACAGATATCAGCAATGCCATCAAACGTATCCATCAGGGGTATAGTGATTATTTAGTTCACACCGATGAAAAACCAAACCGCATAACCATCCACTATACAGGAAGTCACCTAAGTCCTCAGGAAATTAAAGTAATAAAACATCTGGCCGAGGGGCGTAATACAAAAGTCACGGCTGAACTTATGCATCTGTCTGCGCATACCATAGAATCTCATATTAAGATAGCTCGTATCAAAACCGGTGCCAAAAACGTAGCTGAACTGGTCGCTATCGCTATCAGGCAGGGGCTGGTGTGAAAGTAAGTTCTTTTCAATTTACTATCAGCCGCTTATCTCCCTATTGTCGCTATAGGTTGTATTTCCCACTTTAAAGTTTTTCAAGATATTGCTCGTGGCTAGTGGCTACAGGTTATCCCTATATTCCAGTTTTAGGGTTAATACACTGCCTGACTTGTAAAAAACAAAAAAAATTCATCAGACCTTTTTTAAGGTAAATTTTACGATCGTTTTTAATACGAGGGAAAAATTACAAAAAAACCCTCGTTTAAAAGATTGGGGTAAATCTTACCTTCATTCACTTTTGGGGATCAATCATGAATGTCGTATGTTTTATTTACCAAATTCCATCAGTGTAAATGTTGAAGCGATCTTATGAACGCAAATAATTTTAGTGGGAATAATATATTATGTGTAATCTATCCCCAAATTCAGGGATAAGCAAAAATGGCCAAAAATGGGGTTGTGCAGCAATTAAATAAAAAGTAATATTGTGAGGTGAGTTTTTATGTAGCGTGTTTTGCCTTCAATTAACAGGATAAAAGTAAGATAAGAGTGAAATAGTACGAAAAAAATAAACCCTTTATAAAGCAAAATAGTGGAGACCAGAAACCATTTTAAAAACGGGGCGGATGCGAAAAGCCTTATGAGTAGTGAAACAATAAATACACTTAAGAGATGGAAAACGATTATCAAAACCTTCAAAGTCAGCCATGACAAACAGTGGTGATTAATCAAACAAATCGTAAAACAAATGGGATAGGAACTGCTGGTTTTGTTTTAGCACTATTAGCGATATTTTTAGGCTGGGTACCCATTTTAGGGTGGTTAATCTGGTTAACAGGGTTGATATTATCTTTTGTGGGAATATTTAAAGAGCCGAAAGGATTAGCTATTGCCGGATTAGTAATTTCACTCATAGGCATAATTTTATTGTTAACTGTTTTTGGTGCTCTTTTAGGCGGGGCCGCTGCCTTTATGTAAACTCCCAAAACATTGGCATCAGAAAAATCTGAAGTGTGAAGTCTGGTAAATCGAAGAAATCATTTAATATAAAATAGGATCAGGCTAGCCACGACGTATATGCCAGCTATGCAGGTTTGACTAATGTGGGCAAAGCGGGTTCGGCTCGTGAAGCTATGAACAAAGCAGAAGCGTATCTTTATGACAATTAAATATTGGGATTATCAAGCATACTTAATTTACCAGAAAAATTTGGTGAATTATTCAAGTTCACCTCGTTTTCACCCGTGAACTGCTCTTAAATACGCAAAGCACACAGCCCGGCGGGTCTGTGTGCTTTAACATCAATAACGGTGGATTAATCTTCAATATCGACATCGTCCCGGTATGGCTGATTTTGCCATCCTCCCCGCATTCCTCTGCCATAGTAGGAGTCACCACCTGCGTTTCTAAAATACCTGCAGTTGGGGCGGGCATCAAACCAAACTTTTTGTTCATCGGTAAGCAATGCCCTGATTTGACGCCGGTGGGCTTCGCGTTCTTTTATAAGATCACCGCGCAACGAAGTAAGTTTATCTATACTGGCATTGATTGTTTTTTCATCACTGCCTTCCACTCTCAGTGAGTTCAGGTGAGCCTGCTCCACCTGCAATTTAGCTCTGAGCGATTGAGCTTTTTTGATATGGGTGGTTCTCAGACCTTCAATTTCTTTTAATTGATTTTCAGTGATGGATGGGATATCGGTATAAGCAGCATAGCCCATACCTCTGCCCCGGCCTCCATTACCATATCCGGAACCATAGCCATTGCCGTAACCCCGGCCTGGACCATAGCCATCACACCAGCCCGCGTTGTTGCGACCTCGTCCGGGCCGTTGAGCATAAACATCTGTTGACACCAGCGCGAAAATTGCTATAAACAGTGCTAAAAGTTTAAAGTTCCATTTGTTGTTTTTCATGATTGTTGATTTTTTAAGATTAAGTGCAAAAAAATTATTAAATAAGTTTACCTCATACCTCTCCCCTGTCTGTGCCGGCCCCGCCCATGAGGCCGGTTACCATCCTGGGTAAGTATTTCGCGAAAGAAAGGATAAAGCTGCTCCTGTTGGTCTGGTCGCGCGAGTTGATGAATGTCCATCAGATGATACATCGTTTGCATTTTCATCTCTGCTTTCAAATCCCCTATTTCATAACACAGCCTGATCACTTCAAGGGTATCGGTTTTTTCCTGTTCCATTTCTTCCAGCAAACGGGCATTCAAATGGTTGATTTGCTGAATGAGGGGTCGTATATTTTTTCTGAAAGCTTGCTGATATTCCCTTAGCTGATTACGCTGTTCCGGGTCAAAATCAACCTGATCCATCCAAACAGCTCTGGGCGCAGCAACTGCCGGCAATTCTTCTGAACTGCTAACTCTTTGTTGTGGAATGATACTGTTTAACTGCCGGTATTTTACCAATACGGTAGTCATGGCGCCAAGGTTAATCAGGGTAACCGCTGCTATGGCAACAATCAGCAATGTACGGGTGCGGATAGTTTTCATCATTCTTCAACTTTTTCGGTTTCTGAAAGATAGGATTCAAGTACCAGCAAAAACGCATCATCCTGATAAAGTTCATCAGCAGCATAAGCAATGGGGGTTGTCACTTCGGTTTCAGGTGAGGTAAGCGGTTCATTAAAGGGGCTTATCAGCCGGTTACCAATGAGTATGCCGGTAAGAATTGCTGCGGCAGCCCCTGAGAAGGTGGCACCCAGCCGGATGATTTGAGGCCGGACTACGGATTTATGCCGCACTGACGTTAGCTTTTCATTGATTTTCTCATAAAGCTGTTCATCGGGTTTTGTTCGTCTGCCTTTGGCAAGTTGCTCCATACCCGCGGTATAGAGTTCGTAAAATTGCCGGCATCGCCCGCAACGGGAAAAATGTTCTTCAAGCCGGCCTTTCAGCTCATCGCTGCCCAGCTCTGTAATGCCGGCTTCAAAAATTATATGTTTGCATTCCTGACAGTTCATTTTGGGTTGCTTTTATGGTTTGACACATTTTAACTGATTTACTTTCGATATTCATTCAATTTCGTAATAAGCCTTCAGCTTTTTCTGCAAATTTAATCTGGCCCGATGAAGCAAAGATTCAACAGCAGGTAGTTTACGATCCATTATTTCGGCCACTTCCGCATACGACAATCCTTCAAGTTTATTTAATGAAAAAGCTATTTTCTGGTTGTCGGGAAGACCATCAATGGCCCGGGCAATGATATTTTTTTGTTCAAGCTGTTCAGCAGGATCTGCTTCTGTTTGAGGTTCTAATGATTGCTTTGACGAATTAAAAAAATCGTTTATTTCGTACCAAACCCTATGTTTACGATTGTTTCGGATAAAGTTGAGCGAACGATTGATGGCAATTCGGTATAGCCAGGTACTTATTTTTGATTCCAGACGAAAACGTCCGGCATGTTTAATGGCTTCAATAAAAACATCCTGAGTAACGTCCTCGGCATTATGCACGTTGTGAAGGAAACTATAACAGGCATTGTATACCATTACCTGGTATTCATTCACCAAAAATGCAGCTGCCTGCTGATCACCATCAATTAAACCCTGTATTAGTTCCTTATCCGTCATGAATATATTATGATGAAATAAATATCTTCTCCTATAGGACATTTATTTCCTTAAAAACTTTCGGTTTAATTAAAAGTTATTTGGCCTATGTTTGCAAAGTTAACATACATTGAGTGTGGATCAATCTATATTTGTTGTATTTTTGTACGACAATTAATCAGGTTTAATGTTGGGTATCAGGAATATCACATTGGTAAAGAACTGTGGACAGTTTTTGTTACTAATGCTGGCTTTTATGCTCTCCATGCATATTAACCGGCCTGATATTTCTGCATCCGTAAACCTGGATCAACCTTTTTCATATACCAAACAGACTATAAATCTGGTACCTTTCCTTCCGGAAACATCAGAAAATACAAACCCGGGCCTCAACTGGATCTTAATTCAATGGCATCCTGCCCCAAAATCTTCGCTGGACTCCCCTTGCTTCATCACCAAAGGTTATGCACTGTTTAAAACACCTTTCGATTGGAGTACAGTTCACATCCGGAAACACATTGTAAATTGCATATTCAGAATTTAGAACTCATCTGAATACAAAGACTTTAAGTCTCTAATTGTTCTTCAGATGTTTCATTTTAAAAAATTACGAATATGTCAACTGAAAAAACTGCAGGGAAAGGTATGTCAGGTTTTAAACCATTCCTTATTGTCTTCGGACTGTTAACTGCTATTATTATCGTTGCTAAAATCATAATGTCCCTTATAGGCATGTAAGCAATACAATAACGTGGTTTAACCATGAGGGTGCCTGAAACCATAAAGGGGCACCCTCTTTTTATTGCACCTGTTTAATTAATGTAGCCGATAATGTAGCAAAACCGGGCAAACCGGTGATTTAATTTTATCGTTACATAATAATATCAAATTACAATAGTTTATATTAACAATGCCGTGTTGATACTTTGTTTAACAACACTTATTGCCGGCCACAATAAAACACTATTTTTACCGCAAAAAAGTCAACACAATGATTTCAGGATTTTTGTTACAAATTAACCCTGGTATGGGTGCACTAAGCGATACATTAACCAATGTAATGCAACAACCAGTCGGAGCAGGCGAAATAAAACTATCCATATGGGAGCTTTCATTGAAAGGTGGATGGATTATGGTTCCGCTGGCATTGATGTCGATATTCGCCATCTACATATTTATTGAGCGTTACATTGTCATCAACAAAGCAGCCCGGGAGGAGAACAACTTCATGAACAACATCCGCGATTTTATTCACAACGGACGCATTGATTCAGCTTTGTCATTGTGTAAAAACAACCAAAGCCCCATAGCACGAATGATTGAGAAAGGTATTTCGCGAATTGGGAAACCGCTAAACGACATTAATGCGGCTATCGAAAATGTGGGTAAGCTTGAAGTATCCAAACTGGAAAAGAATCTGGCAGGAGTAGCTACCGTTGCAGGAGCCGCGCCCATGCTTGGATTTTTAGGAACAGTAATTGGTATGGTGAAGGCATTTTACGATATGTCAATGGCTGGCAACAATGTGGACATTGCATTGTTGTCGGGCGGGATTTATCAGGCTATGATAACAACTGTGGCCGGCCTTATCGTGGGTATTATCGCCTATATCTGTTATAATATTCTGGTTGCCCGGGTTGAGAAAGTGGTATTTATCCTTGAAGCACGCGCCACTGAATTTATGGATTTACTTCATGAACCTGCAGCATAGGTTTTTAATTCATTGCGCATTAACAATGTAAGATTCAATCTATGGCAATTAAATCGAGAAATAAAATCAGTGCCCAGTTTAGCATGGCCTCCATGACTGACCTTGTTTTTCTGTTGCTCATTTTCTTTATGCTCACTTCTACGCTGGTTAGCCCAAATGCCATTAAGTTGCTTTTGCCATCAAGCACCAGCAAGACCATGGCTAAACAAACCGTTACCGTGTACATCGACCCGCAAAGCCAGTATTATGTAGAGGAACAGCCGGTTAACCCTGAGTTTCTGGTAGAAATACTGGGTCAGAAATTGAGCCGCGAATCCGAAGCTACCGTTGTACTGAGGGCAGATCAGCAGGTGCCGGTGCAATATGTGGTTACGCTTATTGATGCAGTAAATCAAGTAAACGATCTTACGGGGACCCGCCATAAAGTTATCCTGGCTACCCGTCCACCACAAAAATAATAAGGAAAAAGTCCTTTGCTAAAAAATTTTTATTAATTTTAGGCTCATGCAAACAAACAAGGATAAATGGAAAGGAATTGCAGGCACGTTGATTTTTCACGGGCTGCTGCTAATTGCCATTATGTTTCTTGCATTGCGCACGCCTCTTCCACTTCCCGAAGAAGCCGGAGTTGAGGTAAATCTGGGATACAGCGATCAGGGCATGGGCGACATACAGCCGCCTGTGCCGGCTGCCACTGAGTCGGCTGCCGCACCTCAACCGGAAACTTCCACAGCAGAAGAATTGGTTTCAGAACAAACGGAAGAAGCTCCCCGCATTGAGCCGGTAATTAAACCCCGCCCTAAAATTGTAGAAACCACACCTGAAAAACCTGCACCCAAGCCCGTACCTGTTGAAAAGCCTCAGCCTGTGGTAAACCCAAATGCCATGTATAAAGGCAAGACTTCGGGCAGTGAAGGAGGCAATCAGGGCATAACCGGGCAACCCGGCGATCAGGGCAAACCCAATGGTGACCCCAATTCAAACAATTATGATGGTCAGGGTGGTTCCGGTGGCGGCGTATCTTACAGCCTCGAGGGGCGTGGCATTAAAAGTCTGCCGCAGCCAAACCGAACATTTAGCGAAAGTGGTACCGTGGTGATTACCATTTATGTAAATCGCGGCGGTACCGTGAACCGCATAAATGAAGCCCCTGCAAGAGGTACCACCACCGGTAGTTCACAACTCATACAACTGGCCAAACAAGCAGCAAAGCAAGCCAAATTTAGCGCCAATCCCGATGCACCAGAAGAGCAGGTAGGAACCATTACCTATATTTTTAAACTGACTTCAAACTGAAATAAAGCAGGCTATGAAATACAAACAGGTGCTGGATTACATGTACAGCCAATTGCCCATGTTTCAACGTATCGGAGCAGCAGCCTATAAGGCCAGCCTGGACAATACCATCGCGATAAGCAACCTCAGCAACCACCCTTACCGAAACTTTCAATCCATTCATATAGCCGGCACCAATGGCAAAGGAAGTGTATCGCACATGCTTGCCTCCATCATGCAGGAAGCCAACCTCAAAACCGGGCTATACACCTCGCCTCATCTGCGTGACTTTAGAGAAAGGATGAAAATTAATGGCTCAATGATTCCCCGGGAATACGTGATTGAGTACGTTGAACAACACATGGAGGACTTTAACAGAATCAAGCCATCGTTTTTTGAGATGACCTTCGGCATGGCAATGCAATGGTTTAGCGACAGTAAAGTAGATATTGCCATAATCGAAACCGGTATGGGAGGGCGGCTCGATTCCACCAATGTAATTACGCCTATATTATCAGTTATTACCAATATAGGCATGGATCATATGCAATTTCTGGGGTCGGGTTTGCCCGAAATAGCCCGCGAAAAAGCAGGCATCATTAAGCCTGAGGTTCCCGTAGTTATTGGCGAAACGCTTCCTGAATCCATTGAGATTTTTAAAGATAC
>JAQVEI010000573.1 GCA_028697695.1 Lentimicrobiaceae bacterium | reverse complement strand
GATTTGCTTACTGGGCACTCAATATTGGGCTGCTGCTGATGATATTCCTAAGCGTCTTACCGGTGGGATTTTTGCAAACCCTCGCCAGTGTTAATGTCGGTATGTGGTGGGCCCGCTCCTCAGAGTTTATGCAACAGCCATTACTCGAAACCTTCCGCTGGATGCGCACCATTGGCGATACCCTCTTTGGATTAGGAGCCATTGCCCTGTGCTGGTTTGTGTTCAAACTGGCTTTTCAGAAAAAAGAAAGATAAAGAGATTTTTCCATTACTACCGGCTGAAGCCGGTGGTAATGGACGAAATAACTTTAAAAAACTTCGGAAAAGAGGCGATCCTTAACGCTTTCCGGTCGCTGAAAGTAACTGCTAAAAATTATTACTTAAAAAGCATAACATGCCCCTTATAGGTAACCTTACCCAGGTCGGAGGCATTGCCTTTTACCGTGAAGCTGATGTACCAGGCATAAATATCTTGTGGTGCAATTTGTCCGTTTATTTTGCCATCCCATTCTTCGCCAAATAAATTGCTGGCAAATACCTGTTGTCCCCAGCGGTCGTGAATGGTTAGTGAATAATTCTCGATACCATCACTGGGACCTAAAGGTTTAAATACCTGATTGGCAGGCACATCGCTGGTTGGCCTGAAAGCGGTGGGTAATGATATGTCCAGAAGCTTAACGTACAATGAGTCACGGTTGGTGCAGCAGTTAATGTCCGTATATTCTACCCAATATTCACCGGGATCTGTTACTGAATACGAAATTAGGTTTGACCCATCCTGCCATGCATAATCATACATGTCCGCAGGGCCCCATAAAGGGATAGAGCTGCCAGGGAACAGAAACATAGTATCAACATCCTGCGATTTAAACACTTTTATGGGTAGATTATAGATAAATACTTCGCTGGATGTTATGAATTGTTGCCCATTGAATGTTTCGGTCAATGTAACGGTATATGAACCCGGCCCGCTGAATTCATGGCTGGGACTTAAACCGGTTGCCGTATTGTCTGCCCCTGAATCGGGATCACCAAAATTCCAGGACGCCTGGTCAATATTGGAAGAATTCAGCAATGTGAATACGGTTTCATCGCCATCACATTTAGTATCATAATCGAAAGGAGGAATGTCGAAATAACTTTGAACAAAATTGGGTAGTCCAAGCAATCCTGTTTTACTTCCCAATGATACACCATTCTCATTATAATTACAAGCCAGCCCCGGACGATTTGGATTCTCAATGACGCCCAAAAAGGATGAACCTTTTCTGGCAACATATATCTTACCATTTCTGCCAAGTTGAATTGCCGATACATCTAAAGCCATAGGCGGTTGATTTATCTCTTTCATGGCGTTTCCATTGGTCAAATCAAATTGATATAGGTGGTTGTTACGACCAGTGCGTAAATTAGCAACAACAGCATACAATTTGGAGCCATCCGGTGAAAATTCCACATAATAGGCACCTAACCCCGCACCAACAGGAGGGGTGAGTTTTGTAACATTACTTACGGTACCAGTACTGTTGTTAAAATCAAAAAGTTCAATAATTTGCTGACCCATGGATGCATAAGCCAGTTTGTCACCTTTGGGCGATATTTTCAATGAGCCAATAAGATCTCCCTGGGTATGATCGGTGCTTAGCACTGTACCCACATTACTTATTACTGGTTCTGTGTTTACGCCCGATGAGGTTACCTCAAAAGCGTAGAATGCATTGTTACCTGCTCCATGAGTTACCACCCAATAGCCACTTTTGTCGGCATTGGCAACTCCGGTTAGCATAACTGATGATTGGTCGAGTAAATGATTTTGCCGTTCGGTTACCATCCCTGCGCCATTATTGGCATTCATGTCCACTTTTGAATAGTTGAATCCATCGGTGCCCAGCGGAGCAGGCAGCAAAAGGTCGGTGGTAAATATGTACAGGGTCTGCTTCTGGGCAGGATGTTGAACTATCAAAGCTGACTGCGTAGCGCCGGCGTCTCCCGCAAGATTTGGGCCGAAATTTATTTCATTATGGCTGCTGTTCCAAACTTTCATACCGTCGGTGTATATGAGCAGGTTGCCATTTTCATCTGAAAAGGTTGCGGTACCATTTCCTGAACTCAGGTTGTTCCCGGGCAAAGCGTTGTTTGAAACACCGGCATCGGTAAATTTTACGCCAGCATTTTGAAAAAAATACCAGTTGTCCGTTTGTCGTGGAACAACATATGAGCATCGATTTTGCGACTGGACGAGAAACGGAGTTCCCAAAATCAACATTAAAAGGGCTACAGCCAGATTCTTTTTCATCAAAATATTATAGGTTAAATTTTGCCAAATGTTTTTTGTTGAATACCACAACAGTGGCCGAAATTAGGGCTTATTTGTTAATTATCAATTTTTTTACAATTAATCCCTTTGGATTGGTCAACTTCAAAAAATAGATACCCGCAGGTTTTCCCTGCATGTTAATCTCACCCTGATAGTTGGAACCATAACCCAGGTCGAGGCTGCGTCTGATAAGTACCTGCAGCTGAAGGTTGTAAACTTCCAGTATGCTAACGCCTTGTAACTCGTTG
>JAQVEI010000572.1 GCA_028697695.1 Lentimicrobiaceae bacterium | reverse complement strand
TGAAATCAAATCAAACTAAACACTTAAAAACTAAAGTTATGAAGAAGACAATTATTTTTGGACTGCTACTTGCAGTTGTATTCGCAGGATGCCAGAAGAGCGAGGAGGAAGATGATAATAATGATCCTCAAAAAATTGGAATCGTAGGAGAATGGTACTCATCGGGAGATAATGTTGCTCCGCTGCTTGTTACCTATTTTAAGGTAGATTCCATTTATTCTAAGTTCGATAGCAACAACACGTATCTAGTTGAATCGTTTGCAGAAGGAACAAAAACTACCTATAAAGGAACATACTCTCAGGAGAATTCCGGTTTTGGAACCATTTGGAATATTACCCTTAACCAAACTACACCAACAGCGGTAACAAGCGAGGGGATTTTTGAGATATCGGTTGATGCTGACCCATATACAATGCAGTACGAAGTGACTCAAACCCAACCCGATATTGGAGCAACAGCGCCAACGGCTGAGTCAGGTTTTGGCAGCACAAGCGGTGGTGTTTTGGGTATGATGAACGTTCAGAAATTTGTAAAACTAGCAGACATCTAATACCTTGTATTGTTTAGTTGGAATGACAAATTTTCTGATTTCTGGTTTTTTTATTGTTTGTAACTAACTCTCTAAACCCTTTTATGGTGAAAAATATTTTAATAGGAATTCTGTCGTTACTGATTTTTGAAAGCACAGCGTTTTCTCAAATGCCTACTAATCAGTATTTCTCAAAAGAGATTCCAGATAAAGCCAATAAAGAATTGGAGTTTTTGGCTTTTTACATAAATCAAGGGGTGGCCTCTAATTATTTCCCAAAAAATGATTTTTTGAAAGGTCAGGTTGTTGGACGATTGTTTGGTGGAAATACTGCATCTACAAGTAGCAGTCATACCAGTAAATATGCTGAGCAACGCATTACACCTTTCTTTATATATAAGCCCAATCTCTTTGATGGCAAGGCAATACTTAGGGCCTCTTTCGAAATTGATTGGACTTGGGGTGATGCAGCATACGGTGTTGGGGGCAACTTTGGTTCAGCCATTTCGGGCGATCAGGTGAATTTGCAAACTCAGAATCTCGAACTTGAACTATTACCCGCCAAGGGATGGCAGATAAACATTGGGTTGCAACGTATGTTCGATACACCGTATAACCCTTATCGAACTCTTTTTGACAAAATGACCACAACTGGATACAGGCTTTCATATTGGGGAACCGATGGGGTTGGTATATCATTTCGCAAGGAGTGGGATTACTCAATGCTCAAGGCAGGGTATTATAAACTATATGAGAATTATGTGCACCTAGTAGATGATGTTACGCTTATGGAGTTAACGGGCGAAAAAGACATCACCAAATCTTGGAAACTAGGACTTTCTGCATACTATCTTAAGGACAGAGCCTCTGGAGCCGGAGGAGTTTCTATTCTAGGACAAGGACTTAACAGCTTGTTAACAACCCATAATGGCGTGTATCGTTTTAACTATGGAAGTAATGATTATAGAGCTGATATTGTGTGGTTGGGTACATACTTTGGCAGAAATACTGAACATTGGCATGATCCCTGGATGATTAATGGTTTTGTAAACGTCAATCTGGGCAAAACCGATACGCTTACAAATGCAGCTTTAGCCGATAGCGAGTGGCAAAAGGCAACTGATATTTTTGGTGTTGGGGCCAACCTCAGGGTATCGTATAGGTATGGTCAAACGCTTAACGACGTTATTACAACAGATATTCTTTACACCACTGGTGATGATAATGGAATAGATGATGGTAAGTATTCGGGGGTAATGACAGGAAATTACTGGGGAGCCCCAGCAAATATTTTTATAAGTTCTGGTGCATACATACTTATGCCTCATGGCAACGTGGTTAACCGCTACACACCTGCCATCATGGATATATCCAATATGGGATATGGTTTAACAGCTGTAACGCTTAACCTCTCAAAGGGAATTATTCCTCACAAGCTAAATGCAAAAGTTGGAGGTGCAATGGCTATTAGCAATGTGCAACCTGTTGGTGGTGGTTTTTATATGGGTACAGAGGTAAATGGAAATTTGGCGTATAATATTGGGCCCTTCATGAGCCTAGAACTTCATGGCGCTTACCTTATGTTAGGCGATTTTTACGATAGCAAACAAAGTTCATACGGAAGTTCTGTCAATGGCGATTCCGATACCCGTCCGGCGAATCCATGGACTGCCTTTTTGGTGTTTAAGTGGCTTATGTTTTAAGGTTTAATATCAATAAAATTAAGAGAAGATGAAAAAAATAGTTTTTTTAAGTTTGATAGTTGGCCTAATCATCATGAGTAGCTGCAGCACCCCATACAAAATGCTTCCAAACCTTAAAACTCTTGACGAGATGGAGTATCGGTATCCTGTTAAAAAAATTCATCTACCTGAGAGTGGATTTGATATTGCATTTACCGATGAGGGCGGTGGATCACAGACCATAATATTTATACATGGTTTAGGAAGTTACTCGCAGGCATTTGTTAAGAATATTGATGGTTTAAAAAGCAATTTCCGTTGCATTGCAATTGATTTGCCCGGTTACGGAAAAT
>JAQVEI010000571.1 GCA_028697695.1 Lentimicrobiaceae bacterium | reverse complement strand
TCTTCCGATCTGGTTCACAGGCAGCGAACAAAAACATCACCAGCATCGAAATATATAAAATTGATTTATTCATATCCTTATAAATTTATTCGTTTAATATTACATATTACCAGCCAGGAAATTCAGCATCTGGTGTCCCCCATCCTTTATTTTGTGTAAGTACACCGTCAGAGAGTTCAACCTGAGAATTTGGAATTGGCCAGAAACCTCCGGTTGCCTCATAGCGGGCCTTGTATCCACCTCCAAAAGCACGCATTACGGCATCAACACCACGATTTTTAATAGCCACTCCTTCTTGTTTTGCTAACTGTGTTGCAGCATCGCCCCATCTCATCAGATCGAAGTAACGAAGTCCTTCGAATGCAAGCTCCCAATGACGTTCATTTTTTAGCGCATCAAGGGAATAAGAAACAGCAGGTAAACCCGCACGTGCCCTAACTTTGTTTAAGTTTGCCGCATTTTGTGTCAATTCAGAATGCATCAATAAAACGTCTGCAAAACGAATCAAAACTAAATCCTGAGTATGAGCCAACTGATAATTATTCTGAGTACCATCTTTTAAGATAGCATAAGATATTACAAAGTTATTATCTCCATCATATGCAGTTACAGGAACATATTTTTTCTGCCAATAACCGGTTTCTTCCATTTGAGAATCAGCACCCCATTGATAGCTTTTCAATTCGGTTTCCGCATTAAGTATTGAGGCAGTGCGTCTGATATCAGATGGTTCAGCTTGTTTCCATTCGTTCCAAAACTCGCTGTTTACTGGTCCCGCTCCCCATCCTTGTCCAAACGGGAATGTATTTTCACCTCCATTTCCGGTTCTTAGGCCGAAATGAAGGTTATATTGATTAGAATAACCAAGATTTTCATTTTGTGAATCCCAACCGGCAGCTGTTCCAAATTTTACAGCAAAGACAGTTTCTTTATTTCCGTCACCTTCCCATTTTAATCCTTTGCCTTTTGTAAAGTCGTATTTCTCAACTGTGTACTCGTTGGTATATGGCCAAAGATTACGGAAATCACTTACAAGTCCGTGACCGCTACTATTGATACAATCTTCCAACCATGCAATCACTTCAGACTTACCAATACTTCCACCACCTTCACCTGCTAATGGCAAAAAGTCCTTTCCGTAATAACCTGTGTAGAATAAAAATACGCGTGCCATGAGAGCCTCGGCAGCCCACTTTGTTGCATGTCCCGCCTCTATTGAGGTGTAAGGAACTGAACTCATTAATTCAATTGCATTTTTCAAATCAGAGGCGATTTGTGCGTATGTTTCGTCTGCAGGTGCTTTAGGTATATTTTCGGCTGCTGTTTTTAAAACTAACGGAACTTCTCCAAATGTTTGCGACAACTCGAAATAAAACAACGCACGAAGAAAATAGATTTCTCCTTTAAATTGGTTTTTCTGAGTATCACTTTCCCAGCCTTCTGTATTTTCCAATGTTTCAAGAGCCATATTGGCACGGAAAATTCCTCTATAACGAGCTTCCCAATATGTTCCAAAACGATTAGGCTTAGTATTCATAAGGTGATCAAAACCCTGCATATCTTTATCATTCTCACCGCCACCGCCGAAACGGTCATCTGACGCAAGCTCGGCCATGTAGAAGTGTGTATCTGCCACGGAAGCTATAGCTGAACTTAAAGTACTGTAAATTCCTGTTAATGATTTTTTTGCATCATCCAATGATTTGGGAAAATTGCCTGTATTTTGCTTTGTGTAGTTTTCAGTATCAAGGAAATTCTCACAACTCGTAAAAGCTACACTCAAGAGCATTACAAATCCTATATATATTAATTTTTTCATAATTGTCTTTTTTAAAATTTTAAATTAACTCCCACCAGGTAAGTTCTTGGGCTTGGGTAGAACCCTAAATCAATCCCTGAAACCCATCCTTGGTCATATCCGTATCCAATTTCCGGATCCATACCAGAATAATTGGTGATTGTAAACAGATTTTGGGCTGTAAAATAAATACGAACTTGACTCAGTGGCAATTTCGGCAAAATATTCTTCACATCATATCCTAACGTCAAATTTTGTAGTTTAACGTAATCTCCGTTTTCAATATAAATATCAGAAATGGTCTGCCAGTTTATGTTGCTTCCACTTGTCAATCTAGGCAACCTATTAGAGGTCCCTTCGCCATGCCATCTTTCGAAAATTTCCGTAGTGTAATTCTGCAGTGGCGAATCAGCGAACGAACGATACGATTTGGCTATTTGATGTCCAAATTTACCTATAGACGTTAATGATAAGTCAAAACCTTTATATCCGAGATTAAATGATAAGCTTGCCTGTATATCCGGATTCGGGTCACCAATCATTACTTTGTCGGCATCGGTAATGGAACCATCTCCATTAGCATCAACAAAGATCAAATCGCCGGGTTGCGCGCCTTCAAGTTTAGCCTTTGTTGCCGCAACTTCTTCGGCATTCTGAAAAACTCCTGCGGTTTTATACCCCCAGAAATAACCAATCGGAAAACCGACTTCTGCTCTGTACATTTCTTTGGTTCCCTGACTCAATACATTTTCAGCACCATGAATAATTCCTTCCG
>JAQVEI010000570.1 GCA_028697695.1 Lentimicrobiaceae bacterium | reverse complement strand
CGATGGCTTTCCAGGTTAGCTGACCTGCCCAGATCTATTAATAAGTCGATGGTTTTTTGCTCAATCCGGTGTTTTGAAAAATCAAAATAAATACCCACATCCTGAATCATCAGCTCCAGGCCACGATTTTTATTGGAATTAAACCAGGTTTGAATGGTTGTATCCTTTATTTCCCTGTAGTGCGCTTCAAGTGCCTGCCAGGCAGGGTAACTGGTGAGTGAATTTTTCATACAATCAAAGCTTATTTCTTTTGTTTGAGATGCTGCTTATTAAATTATTCCATGATTTATTGAACGCTTCGGCTCCTTCATTTTGTAGTTGCTCCGCCAGTTGATTGTGGTCTACTGAAATATTTGCATATTCTCTAATGATTCTGTCCGCTTCTTCAGAATATGCCGGCATAGACACATCGGCTTCTCCATGGTCAGCAAAGGCCATCAGGGTTTTGTCCGGTATGGTATTTATGGTAAAAGGAGCGATGAGATTTTTTACATACAAAATGTCTGAAGCATCAGGGTCTTTGGTACCGGTGCTGGCCCAAAGCAGTCGCTGAGGCGAAGCGCCAAAATTCATGATACGTTGCACCCTTGCCGACTGCAAAAACCCAAGATAAGATTCATAAGTTTTCTGCGCAATGGCGATCCCCAGCTTATTTTTTAACTGTGGGTGTGCCTTATCTTCAACCGCCTTGTCCCATCTGCTTACAAAAAGAGAAGCCACAGAACGTACATCGGCGTTCAGACCTTTGTTAATCCTGGTTTCAATTCCACGTAAATAGGCCAAAGAGGCGGCTTCGTATTGTTCGGCAGAAAATAGTAAGGTTACATTTACCGGTATACCATCTGCAATGGATGCTTCAATAGCAGGAATGCCTTCGGGCGTACCCGGAATCTTAACAAATGCATTGGGACGGTTTACCTTTTGGTGAATCTCAGATACTGACTTAATGGTACTTTCGGTATCGTAGGCCAAAAGCGGAGAAACCTCTATGGAAACAAAGCCATCCAAACCATTGGTATGTTTAAATACCGGTAAAAAAAGATCAGCCGCACGCTGAATATCTTCTATAGCCAGTTCAAAAAACAGCTCCTCATCTGTTAATCCGGGCTTATTGAGTTTTGCAATAGCTGAATCATAATAATCCGTTTGTCCGATAGCTTTGTCAAATATAGATGGATTGGAGGTAAGTCCGGTTATAAAGTACTCATTTATATATCGTTCAAGCACTTTATCGTCGATCATCTCGCGCGATATATTGTCCATCCATAAGCTTACGCCCTTATCGTGCAGTTTTTTGGTATTCAGGTTCATTTTTATTGGGGTTTTATAAGTTCTTAATTCAGTTTATTGTTTTTTTTTAGCGCAGACATCTGCAAAAAAACAAGGTTTAAAATAATCAATTGCCGCGATAGATTCTGCTCAAAAAAACACATTTATTTATCACGTTCGTTCTCCTTTTTCTTGTTCCAAAGTTCGTCTGTTCTTTCTTCTATCTTTTTCAGTCGTCGTACAAAACGTGGTTCTTTCGAAAAACCGGCATTTAAAAAAGTCAGGCATAGCTGCACTGCCATCTCACTGTCGATAACCCGTCCGCCCATGCACAACACGTTCATATCATCATCTTCCACGCCCTGACGCGCCGACCACAGGTCTTGTATCAGGGCAGCTCTTACACCCGGCACTTTACAGGCTGCAATGGAAGCTCCTACCCCACTGCCGCAAATGGCTATCCCTCTTTCTACTTCTCCGGCAGCTACAGCTTTTGCCAAAGGTATAACAAAATCCGGAAAATCATCTCCCGGGTCGTATGTATCATTTCCGAAGTCTGTAATCAAATGGCCCCGGGCTTGCAATGATTCTTTGAGTTTGATATATATATCAAAACCACCGTGGTCGGTTGCAATTCCAATTTTCATTTGTCTGTGATTATTTTAAAGCCATGTTTTCAATTTAATTTTGAGGCTGCAGCCTTGTCGAGCAGCCAGTAAACATTGCCATTGATGGATTTAATATGCGCGGCCGGCAGATGTTCCCATCCTTCATGTTTCTTAAGAATCCGGGCGACCATCCCGGCTTTTGACTCACCGGTGACCAGAAAAACAATATTCCGGGATTGATTGATTAAAACCGGGGTAGCGGTAATTCTTTGTTGTCCGCTCTCAGGCTGTATTGCTACTTCAAACAACTTTTCAGAGACAAATAGATCAGGTTGGTTGGGAAATATTGAAGCGGTATGCCCGTCTTCGCCCAAGCCCAGCATAAAAAGGTCAAATGCCGGCCTGCCATTTATCATGGCAACGTTTTGTATCACCTTCTGCTGATATTCTTTAGCCTGTTCAGGGGGATTCTTTTCACCTTCTATACGAAAAACATTAGATTTAGGAATGGCAACCCGGCTAATCAAGCTTTCAACAGCCATCCTGTAGTTGCTTTCCTGACTGTCAGGCGGCACACATCGTTCATCACCCCAGAATAGTCGCAAATTGCTCCACGCAATGGATTCGTTGAAATGCTTTGCCAGATAGTTAAAAATTGCCCTTGGTGTTGAGCCTCCCGATAAAGATATCGTAAAGCC
>JAQVEI010000569.1 GCA_028697695.1 Lentimicrobiaceae bacterium | reverse complement strand
AGTAACCTATAGCGACCTTGGCGGGGCCATTGCGTTCCTTGCGGTAAAAATTAACCGCTAAGTAAAGATTAACCGCTAAGTTCGCGAAGAATTCGCTAGGTGCGCAAAGAAAAAAATGCAACCTATAGCGACCAAACTGTCTTAAGCACTACTCCGAATAGGGCATATCCTGAGAAAGAATGTTTCCGATAAATTTCTTTATATCGGCACTGCCTTTAAAAATCTTATTCAGTTCGTTGAGCATAAAATAATCTGTTACAGGAATTTTCATTCTTTCAAGTTGTTCGCCAATGATGTCGGCCGCTATCCGACCTTCAAGTACCACTTTTCCTGAAATATCATCCGAAAAGAATCCTTTCCCAATAAGCAGGCCCAGTGTACGATTGCGACTAAGGTCATTAAGTGAAGTAAGACCAAAATCTCCGATGCCGCAGTAACGAAACATGGTTTCTTCTTTGCCTCCGAACTTAACCAGTATATTGCGCATTTCATTAAATGCACGTGTAAATATCATAAACCTGAGGTTGGGTGAATCGAAGTGGGCATCTACAATGCCAATAGTGATGGCATAAATATTTTTCAGGATACTCAAAATTTCGACGCCGGTAACATCGTAGGTATAATCCAGATGAATAGTGGTTTGTTTAAATAGCTCTGACATTTGCTTAAATACGGAAGCATCTTCTGCACCCACTGTCATGGCAGTCGGAATTCGGTGTATTAGTTCTCGTGCAAATGTTGGTCCTTTGAGTGTGCAAACCGGATTATCTATCAAAGCGGCTAACTCTTTGACTATGGTTTGCTGCTTTCCACCAAACCCTTTGGCAAGATTAACCAGTATGGCATCCGGTTTCAGATAGCTGCTGACCTGCGTTACGTAAGGCACCACCACTACTGATGGCACTGCCAAAAATACAACCTGGGCGGTTTGAAGCACAGAAGGATCTACTGTGGCTTTTATTCGTTCGTTTAGTCTGATTTGAGGAAAATACGCGGTATTGATATGCCGTTGATTTATTTCGGCAACCACTTCGGCTTCAACCGACAACAAGGTAATAAAAAGGTGAGCTTTGTCTGCAAGCACCTGAGCCAGAGCAGTTCCAATGGTACCAGCACCGGCTATAACTATATGACTTAATGGAGGCATATCAACAATTAACTTATTATTGTAACACAGTCCGCAAAGATAAAGTTATTTTGAGCTTAACATGCCGGCTTACACTTCAGGCATTATAACCGGTGGTTAACAATGCCATTTCATTGCACTGAATATCAGTAATTAAGCAATATAAAAGCAAGACAATAAATAACAAAAAATGTTATTTATAACGCTGACATCCTCATTCAGCCATAAAATATATTAATTTAGCCTTTCTTAATTGAAGAAATTTGTTCTACATCAACATTCCATGAACAAAAAGATAATATTGCTAGGAGGCGGCGGGCATTGCAGGTCGGTAATTGAAACCATTGAGCAATCCAACGATTTGGAAATTGCCGGCATACTTGACCCCGATATGGCAGTGGGCGAGACAATATGCGGGTATCCGGTTATGGGGAACGATCCTATGATTCCCGGGTTGCATCAATTAGGATATGGATTTCTGATAACCATAGGTCAGATAAAGAATCCAGCTCCCCGTATAGCTCTCTTTAATTTGTTGGATGACTTGAATGCACTCATTGTAACGGTTATCGATAAAAAGTCAGTGGTATCAAAACGCTCTGAAATCGGGAAAGGAACCGTGATACTCAGGAATGCATTTGTAAATTCAAATGTGGTTATAGGCAACAACAACATTATCAATACGGGCGCCATTGTGGAGCATGATTCGGTTACCGGCAATCATGTGCATGTTTCAACCGGTGCTGTTATCAATGGCAATTGCAGCATTGGCGATCGTTGCTTCATAGGCACAGGTTCCATAATTTTAAACAACATCAGCATTACCAACGATGTGCTGATTGGAGCCGGAGCAGTGGTGCTTAAAAGTATTAACACGCCGGGAGTGTATCATGGAAATCCTGCCCGGAAATTATAAAATGAGTCAATGAAAAGTAAAGTAATCATTATAGCAGAAGCCGGAGTCAATCACGATGGAAAACTGGAACAGGCACTGCAACTTGTTGATGCAGCAGCTAAAGCGGGTGCAGATTATATAAAATTTCAGGTCTTCAATCCTTCAAAACTGGTGTCTTCAACTGCTGCAAAAGCAGCCTACCAGGCAGCGAACACAGGCAAACCGGAAGAAAGCCAGTTTGAGATGCTTAAATCACTGGCGATGGGTTTCGATGAATTTAAGCTGATAAATGAATACTGCAAAGAAAAACAAATCGGGTTTTTATCTTCGGGATTTGACAAGGAAAGTATTTTATTTATAGATGGCCTTGGCGTAGATTATCACAAAATACCATCGGGTGAGATAACGAATCTGCCTATGCTTCAACTTATTGGCTCCTTAGGGCGCCACATTCTTTTGTCAACCGGCATGGCCACGCTGTATGAAATTGAACTGGCGTTGAATATTTTGCTGCAGAGTGGCAGTTCACTAAACAATATCACTGTTTTACAGTGTACTACCGAATATCCTGCACCT
>JAQVEI010000568.1 GCA_028697695.1 Lentimicrobiaceae bacterium | reverse complement strand
AAAAGCGGAATACAACCGGTTAAGTGCTTGCCATTCCATAAGTATCGGACTATAAATCAAACAGAGAGTAAAAGTAAGAAATTCAGAAGCTTTTATCAAGTAAAAGATAATATTATTTTTTATTTCATATTTTCGAAAGCAGTGAATTTTACCGGTGTTTCGGGTGTTTTGTGAGGGTTGATGTCTTATAAAGTAATGGCCCGGTTAATATCATCCTTACCTATGCCATGCCCGCTCCAAAAGAACCTTCCATAAATCAGCATGGCCAATAAGCAATATTCAGGATGGTGAGTATTCATATCGCCTGTTTATCTGTAAGCCTCCGGGCATGGGCATCTTTTCTGCCTGGTATTCGGCGTTTAAGTTACGCTACTGGATCAACAAATAAAAGCCTTTAGCTGAGGGTGATTCTTCATTTATCCAATTAAACGGTTACGGATACACGGCATCTTTCAGACCCTAATCATCCGGTTCGCTTTGCCATTGAGACGCTGGATAGTGTGGAAGAAGTGAGGATTATTAAAGAAGCACCGAAGTGAGCAAACTAACCAACAAAATAGAAGCCACGACCGCTCCATCAGCGAAGTACTGGATGATAAAAAGTACACCGTAGATTACTTTCAACGGGAGTAATCCAAAAATGTATAAAAGCTAAATAGCCATTTAGAGCCGGATTGTGGCAATGCACCACCCCACAGCATGCTTACAGGGATGATTTATTTACTCTGACTGGAGTTTATCATCAGTCATTCTAAATGCATCGTTCATTTGAATCGTGTTGCCTTCTGGATTACCGGCAGTGTCATTTTCCGGTGTTTTCTCCATAGCGCTTTCTTTGCCCACCGGTTTTTGGGAATTCTGCCGTGAATTTTTATTATTGCCTAACTTTAATATTTCTTCACAAATAAAGTGAGCGGCTTTACCGTCTCCAAAAACAGGTGGATAATGTGTCGGCGGATTATCATAAAACATTTCCAGGGCAGCAACCAATCGTTTTAAATCAGCATCAGCAATGATACCTGCACCCGCACTGGTTATTTCAGTCCATTCCGTTTCGAAGCGGGCAATTACACATGGTTTTTCAAAGAAATAGGCTTCTTTCTGCACCCCTCCCGAGTCGGTGAGTATCAACCGGGCGTTCTTTTCAAGGCGTGTCATCTCCAGAAATGAAACCGGGGGAATGATTTTCACCAGAGGATTGCTGTTTATTGATGTCAGCAACTGCTGGGAGAGATTTTTGTCCAGGAGTTTTGCTGTGCGCGGATGTAGAGGCATCACCACCTGAAGTTTCCGGCGGCGACTAAATTCATCTATGGCTGCAAATATGGCATTCAGGCGTAGCGGATCGTCTGTATTGTTGTCCCGATGAATGGTAGAAAGCAGATAATCACCTGAAACAAGTCCAACTTTTTCAAGTATGCGTGACTTCTGCTCTGCCCTTTCCGCGAAATACAAGCTGTTGTCATACATCACATCTCCGCAATGATATATTCTTGGGTTATCGATGTTAAAGGGAGGCCGGGCCCCGGCATCAAACCCTTCGCGCAGCAGATTTGCAAAACCCGTGGCTGTCGGGCTGAACAAAAGCGTGGAAGCATGGTCGCACATGATGCGGTTGATCTCCTCGGGCATGGATTTGTTGAAAGAGCGCAGCCCCGCTTCGATGTGAGCAATGGGAATATGCATTTTAGCTGCTGCGATAGCGCCAGCAAGCGTAGAATTTGTGTCACCATACAATACCAAGCAATCGGGCTGCTCGGTAATAAGCACATTTTCCAATCCTTCAATCATACGCGCAGTCTGCCGGCCATGTGGTCCGCTTCCCACACCGAGGTTGTAATGCGGCCTGGGAATACCCAGCTCATCAAAAAACACCTGCGACATAGCTGCATCGTAATGTTGTCCGGTATGAACAATGGTTTCGCGGATTTGACCGGTAAAAGACTGATGAATAGCACGACTGAGGGCAGCCGCCTTAATAATTTGTGGCCGGGCACCTATGATGGTAAGAATATGCATGCAGAAATTTATTTTTACATTAAGCCGTTGTCGGCAAAGCTATAATATTTATCGTCACCAATAATAAGATGATCCAGCACCCGGATATCCAATATAATGCCTGCTTCTTTCAGTTTGCGGGTAAGGGTAATATCGGCATCACTGGGCTTGAGTTGGCCTGAGGGATGGTTGTGACAGAGTATAATATATGCCGCACTCTGTTCAAGGGCAGTTTTAAACACCCGCTTCGGGTCCACCACGGTACCGGCCTGTCCCCCATCGCTTACGGAAAGTACTGAAATTTTTTGGTTTGCACGATTAAGAAACAGTACCCAAAACTCTTCGTATTGTCTGTCGGCAAGGTTGGGATACAACAGTTCAAAAGCCTGCTCGCTACTTGTAACGGATTGCTTTTCAGGCATCTGCGCAACCCTGCGACGCAATCCCAGCTCCAGGGCGGCGATAATACTCAAGGCTTTGGCTTCGCCCAGTCCATGAAAGCGGGTTAAATCCTCTACTTTAAGCCGGGCAAGCATTGCCAGATTGTTGTCCACCGATTGCAAGAGAGAACGGGCAAGTTCTACAGCCGATGTATTTCTGGAGCCCGAGCG
>JAQVEI010000567.1 GCA_028697695.1 Lentimicrobiaceae bacterium | reverse complement strand
AAAGCTCGAAGAGGTTGATGGCCGTGGAGGAATTATTTCTGTCGACAAGTGGGGCAATGTACACCTCTCATTCAATACATCTGGTATGTTTAGGGCGTTTGCAACCTCTGGGGGCGATAGGGGAGTTCATATTTTTAAATGATTGTCCGTAATGATACCTAAAGCCTTAGCGTCATTGCGAACCACGAATTGCTCGACGATGGCAAACCCTCGTGCTTTGAGGGTTGAAGCAATCTATAAAATCCTTTTAATTAAAAGATTGCTTCACAAAGGACGTTCGTAATGACGTGTCATTGTAATCAACCCATTTGTCATAGGCCATTATAGCGGATAATCATATTATTTTAAATATGAATACTCTATATTATACCTATTTGACATATAGCCTATTGGTCTATTGACAATCCGTTGTTTTCTCGAAATCTTACATAACGACCTAATATACTGCTAATTGTGATTATTTTAGGCAACACATTGAGTATCCATATTAAATAATATACTTGCAGTAGTATCAAAGGAATTAAAAGCCTGCTGTTGGTAGAGTCGATCGGGCCAACCAATAGCAGGCTTTTTACCTCATTGCCATTCTATTGTGTAAGCATATCATTATCTAATTAATCAATATCTTCCTCTGCTGATTGTAAGCATTCAGGTTGCTCTACTCCCAATAATTCGAACAATTGATAGGCCTCAGCATTGGTCAAACCTAATTCGATAGCACTATTTAACTCATCCTCCCAGTTTGGTTTAATGTTAAGATATTTTCTGTCAAAATAATCTTTTTTGATGTAAGCCAAAAAATAATGATAAATCGCCTTGTCTTCAATCATATTGGCAGCGTTAAGGTATTCTATAGCCTTGTCAATGTTAGCTCGTGGCGTAACAAATGCCTTTTGTCCTTTAAGTAAATTTACCGCTGCATAAAAGAATCTGTCTGCATCTCCAAAATTATCTTCAACGGCTTTTTCAAATGCTTCCGAGGCTTTATCATACATTTTCAGTTTGAAATAGCACATTGCAAGCGACATATTCAGGTTTTTGTTATCGGGATTTGCCACCAGCTCTTTGCGGTAAGCGTTGGCATATTTATTCACTTCGGGCGTTGGCATTGAGATAATGTCCGTTATTGTTGAGATAATTATAGGACGAGTACAAAATACACAAGTTTTATGTTCAGTAGAAACTGGTGCTCCACAACCCGGACAATTCAAATTAATTACTTTTTCCATTGTTTATCTTCTGGTTAAATTTTTTAACATATCAATTTCTGCAATTGAATTATCTACAAATCGTTGCATTTTATTTTGTACTTCTACTAATTTATCTTCTGTTGCAGATTCTGTTTCTTCAATTAAATCTTCACATTTGTTTAACAAGGAAGTTAGTTGAGAAACTGCTGTATCGCTACTCAAAACATTGGGCGTGAGAGAATCTATTTTTCCTTTCAAGCGGTCAAGTGCTGTTCTATTATTGGAGTGTGTTTCATATTTCAAGCCTTTTTCTGCGCATAATATTTCATATCGGTTGGCGAGTAGGTTCATTTTTTGCGTGTAGAAGTTTAATGCTTGCCCTTGGTCTTTGAGTTTTTCTACCGTTGCCTTATAGTTACTATCGGTTTGGGCTGTTAATACTGAGATGATTATCCACAGCAACGTAAGTACCATCAGTACGGCAATATAAATTTTTAGTGGTAATAAGCCTGATAGTGCTAGTGAATACACTACCATACAAATAAAACCTATAACAATATAGTAAATAGCATAAACTCCAAAAACTGCAAGAAGGGGAGTCGAAAATTCTTTTACTTTAGAATATATTATATTTAGATACCCAAAAAATATAATCTCGAGGAAGATGGTATATCCAAGATTGATATAAAACAATTCAGTTGTTTCTTTGGGCTTAAACATAAAAAACAATGTAATTGTTATCGCAACTACCACTAACGGTAATATAATTTGCGCAATGAAATTGATTTTTCTTGACATAGCATTCTATTAATTAAGTTTAAAGAATCGGCGGTGGGGGAGGTGGCGTTGGTGGGGTTGCACCAAACAATCCTTGCAATTCAGAGCATTCGCTGGCTTTTACCCATTGCGCCATACCTGCTTTCCAAACTAATGTATCGCGAGTTATTTGGCCACTTTGAATGTATTGACCTATTGTATTAGCGTCATATTGGTGCTGCTGATTGTTAATCAATACAAACCAAACAGCAGGCGTTGGCGGTGGTGGTGGGGTTCCTTGCTGCTGTTGAGGTTGTTGTTGTTGTTGTTGTTGTGGCGGTTGTTGCTGCATAGCACCTGCAATATTTCCCATTTGTTGCCCAAATGCGCCTCCAACACCAACGCCCATACCAAGCCCCATACCTGCCCCCATCATTTGACCTGCACCTCCCTCATTGCCAGCTGCGGTTTTCAATACATCGAATTGTTGCTCTTCAGTATAAGTGTAGCCTTCCATACGACGTTTTGAGGCTTCGGATTGAGAATCAAGAATCTTCTGTACATTCGGGTCTTCCTTGTCAAAATTCAATGAGCTAATATCGAAATTAGCTATTCGAACACCGTATTGAGCAAATTCTTCGTTAATTGCATCTCGCACAAAGTTTG
>JAQVEI010000566.1 GCA_028697695.1 Lentimicrobiaceae bacterium | reverse complement strand
TTGCTTTAAGTCTGAGCCAAAGATAACTCAGACAAAGCTACGTGATACTCGACCGAAGTACTTTTAATCAACTGAACAACAGATACTTATTAACAATTTTTCGTGTTTTCAACCGTCCCGGTTTTACACTTTCAACCATGATCATTAAATCCTTCCACTCGATGTTAATAGAGGCGGTTGTCTCATCATAAACCGGCAGTCTAAACCGGCCCGACTCCAGTTTCTTGTGATAGATAACCAGTCCGGCATATTCCATATGAAGGATCTTCATCACATTCTGGTGGCGGTTCATGAAGATAAATACCCCTCCGTCGCGGACATTCTGGTTCATCAGTGAGTTGACCACACCGCTCAGGGTGTAAAAGCTTTTACGCATATCCACAGGAAGAGGATAGAGATAGTACTTCAGTGAGCCATGAAGATGGAACATGGCCTCAGTCTAAAAGAGAAACAAGTGATCGCAGTCCGGCCAGATCCAGGGTTTGCCTTATTCGCAGGGTAGTACCATTAGCGTAGGTGATCTCCAGCGGAGTATTATCCATGCCAGGTCCAGGTTGCTGACGTGAGGCCGGGTATGCAGCTGATCCCGGGGCCCGAACAAGCAGCGGTATAAAGCGTCCGCCAACAGACTCCCTCCTGAGCTTCTTCTGCCAGTAATAGAACGTTGATGGTGCAATGCCTTCATTTGAGCAAAAACTTCTGACGCTTAATCCCGACTCCTTCTGCCGATCCAGAAGAACGGCCATCTTTGAACTGCTTAACATTGATTTTTTGCCGGGGAAGGTAATAGGATCCTCCCATTAGCAAAATACGTGTCAGACCGGATGCTTACTATTGTCCTGCAATGACATTAGTATTTCCGATTTTGTAAGATGCTTTTCCGCCAACAATAGAAAATTTACGAATACACAAAAAAAAGTAAACCACCCTAAAAGGGCAGCTTACCTAAATTGAGTTGCAGCCACAAGAGCTGAAGAGAGACCAGCGGCACTGAACCACGAATGATATAAAAGCGGAAACAAGCCGAACGATGAACGTAGGAGACCAGCCACCAACCAGCCAACCTACAACGAAAGATACAATAAAACATAATGCCCTTGCGGACACAGGTTGGGGGCAAAAGGTGCAAGGGCAGTCCAAAAAATACTACTTGAGGTACGAAAGTGGAGATTTTTTGAGGCTGGCGCAGCGAACCCTTGTCAGCTTTTGAAACCAGCCTGTAACTTTGCTATTATGTTTTGGTGTATTTGGAAAATCAGATTAACAACAACCTTGTCCTTTCTGTACCGATGGACACTTTACCGAGCCATACGAACAAAACACACAACAACCTCCTTCTTTGGGCTTCAACAAAGTTTTGCAGTTTACGCACTCATAAAAAAACTGACAGGAATCTTCCGGCATGGTTTCTTCTTTTAAATATCCGCAATTGGGACATGTTATCACCGATTTTAATATTATCTCTTTCATTATTTTCCAAGTTTTAATATCCTGAACGCACCCTTGGTTACAATTAAAAAGATAATTGCCCCGATAATTAAATCCGGGTACTTTGAGTTGATAAGTAAAACCAGTATACCTGCCACAATAACGCCAGCATTAATTATAACATCATTCGAGGTGAAAATCATGCTGGCCTTCATGTGTGCTTCCCGGCTTTTTGATTTTTGAAGCAGGTACAGGCAAACGGAGTTGGCAATGAGTGCCAAAAAGGAAACTCCAATCATTATCCTGAAATCCGGCATTTCTTCCACTCCAATAAACCTTCGGATGACTTCAAACAGGCCGATACCTGCAAGCGCCAACTGAAAATATCCGCTTAATGTGGCTACTTTCTTTTTGCGGGTAACCGCTGTTCCCACAGCCCATAAACTTAATCCGTAAACAGCAGCATCGGCGAGCATATCGAGTGAATCGGCCACCAATCCCATTGAACCAGATAGTAATCCTGTGGTTATTTCAATGATGAAAAAGGCGAAATTGATTAGCAGTACTGTCCAAAGAAGTTTCGATTGTTCCGATGTATTTTCAAAAAATTCATCCTGTTGAACAGGTATTGTTTCTTTGTGTTCAGCGCCTAAATTGAGCTCTTTCAAACGTTGTTCTATTTCCGGGTTTTCTTCGGAATGAAACACAGTGAGTTTCCGGTTTTCAATATCGAACACCAAACTTTTAATGGCAGAAAGCCCTTCCAGTTTCATCCTGATAAAGGATTCTTCGGAAGGGCAGTCCATTTTACTTACGGTAAATACAGATTTGAACATGTTAACTATTCTTTATACAACACCACGTTTAACGGAATAAAGGCGCCTACCTTCAAGCCCCAGTCAATATTATCAACAGGGGTAAAAAGGAATACAAAGGCATTTCCCACGTTCCCTAATTTGAAATTGGGCCCGGTCTGAATTATAAATTTTTTTTCATCAACCATGTACTCTTCTGCCAGAACCCAGGATACCGGGATTTTTTTGTCAAACCCCACAAACCAGTATTCGTTAAAATTATAGATGGCGTTGGCAAAGGGCGTGTATCCCACCGACAGGTAGGTTTTATTATTGAACATGGCACCCAACTCGGCATGGATACGTGTTATTTCTGTTTTGTTACCATCAA
>JAQVEI010000565.1 GCA_028697695.1 Lentimicrobiaceae bacterium | reverse complement strand
TTTAACGCCAGGGCCCAATTTAATGTCGGTACCCCGACCGGCCATATTGGTGGCTATGGTCACAGTACCAGCCTGCCCTGCTTCTGCCACAATATCGGCCTCGCGTTGATGCAGCTTGGCATTAAGCACATTGTGCCTGATGTTGCGTAGCTTCAGCATTCGGCTAAGTAGCTCGGAAGTTTCCACAGAAGTGGTACCTACCAGTACCGGCCTTCCTTTTTCAATCATATTGGTAATCTCATCAGCTACTGCATTGAATTTTTCACGTTTGGTTTTATATACCAGATCTTCATGGTCGTTGCGCACAATGGGACGATTGGTAGGAATTACCACCACGTCCAGCTTGTAGATGTCCCACAATTCTCCCGCTTCGGTTTCGGCAGTACCTGTCATACCTGCAAGTTTACGGTACATCCTGAAATAATTCTGCAGGGTAACGGTAGCATAGGTTTGCGTGGCTGCTTCAACTTTAACATTTTCTTTGGCTTCAATGGCCTGATGCAGTCCATCGCTGTAACGCCTGCCTTCAAGAATACGTCCGGTTTGTTCGTCAACAATCTTAATCTTGTTGTCCATTATCACGTACTCAACATCTTTTTCGAACAGGGTATAAGCTTTCAGCAACTGGTTTACGGTATGAACACGTTCTGACTTTATGCTGTAATCGCGCATCAGCTCACTTTTTTTCTCCAGCTTTTCAGCATCGGTAAGTGTGGTTTTTTCGAGTTCAGCTATTTCAGCGCCTATATCGGGGAGTATGTAAAATTTAGGGTCCTCGTAGGAAGTGGTGATCAGGTCAATACCTTTTTCAGTAAGTTCAACGGTATTGTTCTTTTCATCAATAACAAAAAACAGTTCATCATCGATGATGTGCATATGTTTTGATTGCTCGGCCAGGTAGAAGTTTTCAGTTTTCTGCATGAGCGCACGCATGCCCGGTTCGCTTAAAAATTTAATAAGGGCTTTATTTTTGGGCAATCCGCGGTAAGCTCTGAAGAGCTGCTCTCCACCGCGTTTTTCTTTTTCACTGTCGGCGGATTCGCTCAGCAGGCTTTTTGCTTCTGCAAGCAGTTTGGTTACCAGGTTTCGTTGCACCTCATACAATTTGCGAATTTCGGGTTTGAGCTGTTCAAATTCCTGATTTTCGCCTCTGGGTGTCGGTCCGGAGATAATAAGCGGGGTACGGGCATCGTCAATCAACACCGAGTCTACCTCATCCACTATGGCGAAATTGTGAGGCCGCTGCACCATTTCTTCGGGGTTGCGCGTCATGTTATCGCGCAGGTAGTCAAAGCCAAACTCGTTGTTTGTTCCAAACGTAATGTCGGCCAGATAAGCATTGCGGCGTGCCTCCGAGTTGGGTTCATGCTTGTCAATAGTATCAACGCTTAAACCATGAAACTCGTACAATACGCCCATCCATTCCGAGTCGCGGCGTGCCAGATAATCGTTCACGGTAACCATATGCACACCCTTGCCGGGCAGCGCGTTTAAATACACAGGCAGGGTGGCAACAAGTGTTTTTCCTTCACCGGTAGCCATTTCAGCGATCTTTCCCTGATGCAATACAATACCGCCGATAAGCTGCACGTCGTAATGTACCATATCCCAGGTGATGGTGTTGCCGCCGGCAACCCATTTGTTGTGAAAGTAAGCCTTGTCGCCTACAATGTCAACGTGTGCCCGTGTAGCTGCCAGGTTTCGGTCAAAATCGGTGGCAGTTACTTCAATGACCTCGTTCTCTTTAAAACGGCGTGCCGTTTCCTTTACCACGGCAAAAGCTTCAGGCAGTATCTCATTGAGGGTTTCCTGAGTTATCTGATAGGTTTCAGTTTCCAACTGATCTATTTGCTGGTAAACTTTTTCCTTTTCATCCATATCCAGCTCATTATTCTCTTCCAAAGAGTTCTTTAACTGAAGAATAGTTTGTTCTTTTTCAGCAATGGCTGCCGTAATTTGTTGCCGGAAGCTGATGGTACGCGCACGTAAAGCATCATTATCCAACTTTTCAATTTCCGGATATATGGCCTGTATTTTTGTAAGAAGGGGATTCAGAGCTTTGATGTCCTTTTCGGATTTGGTGCCCAGAAATTTTTTAATTATAGAAAGCATGTGGTTTATGTTAAAAGGTAGATTGCCCTTTGTAAATCAATATTTTAAGAAGTTTATCCTCTATCCCGATTAAGCAACCGGGGATTTGCAAAGTTAATTCTATTTTTTCATTTGTCGTTGCACGATTTGCAGCTACAAATATTGATGAATGAAATTTATGTTGACCCCGAAAAAGATGTGTAGAAAAATAGTTAAATTTGTATGTTAAAAATGCTGAGCAAAATTATGGAGAAAGACTTTAAAAATAATCTCAATTATAGCACACTCCATCTGAAGAATATGCTTTGCAGTTGTTGTCTTACTGTGGTAAGAGACTTGCTGGTACAGCAAGGAGCAGAGGTGACCCATGTATCTCCCGGAAAGGTTACGTTTGCATACGCCGCTGACCGGGATGAAGCCGATTTTCTAAATTCTCTGGCCGACCATGGATTTGAATCTATACAAGGGCGTGAAGAGCAAATTGTAGAGCTGATAAAGCAGGCGGTGGTTGAATTAATCCATGAAG
>JAQVEI010000564.1 GCA_028697695.1 Lentimicrobiaceae bacterium | reverse complement strand
TACCGAAGTGATCTCTTAAACTTGATTGAATCTCTGGTACCAGGTATTACGATAACCAATGAACCGAAAAGAGTTGCGTGTGGTGCGCCAGACTACATTATAACCAGACGAAATATCCCGGTTGGGTATATTGAGGCAAAGGACATTGGAGCAGATCTTAACAGTAAAACATACAAAGAACAATTCGAAAGATATAGACAATCGCTTGATAATCTTATAATAACAGATTATTTAACCTTTCAGTTTTATGTGAATGGGGCTATCACGACTTCTATTACAATTGGTGAATTATCGGGAACCAAGATCCATCCGATTCCTGGTAATTTTGAACAGTTCACAGACCTGCTAAAAAGCTTCTGCGATTATACAGGTCAGACAATAAAATCGGCACAGAAGCTGTCAAAGATGATGGCTGCCAAAGCTAAGTTGCTGGCCAATGTTATTGAACTTGCACTAGACCCAGAGAAAGGGGATGAAGGTGTAAACGAATTTCAGAATATCAACCTCTTAAGCCAATACGAATCATTTAAGCAGGTCTTAATTCATGATATTACCCCCAAGGCATTTGCTGATATCTATGCACAGACAATTGCATATGGGATGTTCGCGGCCAGGCTAAATGATCCATCATTGGAGAATTTCACACGTCAGGAAGCAGCAGAACTCATACCAAAGTCAAATCCATTTCTACGAAAACTATTCCAATACATTGCTGGCTATGATCTCGATGATAGAATCGTTTGGATCGTTGATGCTTTGGCAGACCTTTTTAAAGCTACTAATGTGGAGGAAATGCTAAAGGATTTCGGTAAAGCGACTCATCAGACTGACCCATTCATTCATTTTTATGAGACCTTCCTTTCTGAGTATGACCCTAAACTGCGTAAAAGCCGTGGAGTATGGTATACCCCAGAACCAGTTGTAAACTTCATCGTAGGGGCAGTTGATGAGATCTTAAAAACAGAATTTGGTCGATCTCAAGGGCTTGCCGATAATTCAATGATTAAGATTAAAGTACCTGGCCAGGAGAAGAAACCTATTGAGAAAGAGGTCCATAAAGTTCAAATCCTCGATCCGGCAGCTGGCACAGGTACATTCCTTGCTGAAGTTATTAAACAAGTCCATAAAAGGTTTCAGGGACAACAAGGTATTTGGAGTAAATATATTGAAGATCATTTGATTCCCAGGCTGAATGGCTTCGAAATCCTGATGGCCTCATATGCTATGGCACACCTCAAATTGGAGATGCTTCTCAGGGCAACTGGTTATCAGCCGGTTAAAGATCAAAGGTTAAAACTTTACCTTACAAATAGCCTAGAAGAACATCACCCTGATACCGGAACCTTGTTTGCAGGTTGGCTAAGCAGTGAGGCAAATGAAGCAAACCATGTAAAGAGGGACTCCCCAGTTATGGTAGTTTTGGGCAATCCACCATACAGTGTTAGTAGCACAAATAGAGGGAATTGGATTCTAGACCTAATTGCTGTTTACAAGAAGGAATTGAATGAAAAGAAAATCAACCTAGATGATGATTATATTAAATTCATTAGGTACGGACAATTCTTTATCGATCGTAATAAAAGCGGAATCCTCGCTTTCATATCTAATAACAGTTTCATTGATGGTATTACCCACCGTCAGATGCGAAAAAGTCTATTGACAAGTTTCAATAAGATTTATATTCTTGACTTGCATGGCAGTACAAAAAAGCTTGAGAAAACACCAAACGGAGGCAAGGATGAGAATGTATTTGATATTCAGCAGGGAGTAAGCATCAACATTTTCATTAAGAAACCAGCCAAAAATGGTACAAACTCAACCGAGCTATACCATTCTGACCTTTGGGGTCTTAGAGACGAGAAGTACTCGGCTTTAGAAACAATCAGCATAAAGTCCATAGCATGGACTAAACTGGATATTAGACCTTCAAATTTTTTCTTTGTTCCATTCGATTTTTCTTCAGAAGAGTCATACAATAATGGATTCAAGATCAACGAACTGCTACCACATTATGTGTCTGGCTTCCAAACTAAGAGGGATAAGGCAACAATCCAGTTTTCAGAACAGGAATTATTATCTGTGAAGAAAGTTTTTGAAAACGAGGGAATTAGTGAAATAAGGACTATTCTAGAGCTACCAGAAGATGGCCGGGACTGGACGATCGCATGGGCGAAAAATGATTTACTGAGAAACAGTCCGAAAATTATAAAGGTTTTGTATCGTCCTTTTGATATGAGATATACCTTGTACACGGGAAAATCCAAAGGATTTATTGCATATCCAAGGGAAGAAATGTCCACTCATTTGAATGATAATGAGAATATTTCAATAATTACATGCAGACAATTATCCACCTTCAATTTCCAGCATATATTCATAAGCCGATGCATTTCTGATATGTGTAACATTTCCTCCCAAACCAAGGAAACTGGTTACATATTCCCGCTATATCTACATCCAAGGGAAGAGGGGAAAATTTCAAATTCGCAATTCCCTGTAAGAGAACCTAATTTAGATTTGGGAATCATGAATAAAATTTCGGAATGCATTAATCTCCAATACACGAAAGAGAAGGTGGACATTGAAAATTCTTTTGCCCCAATTGACATTCTTGATTATGTTTATGC
>JAQVEI010000563.1 GCA_028697695.1 Lentimicrobiaceae bacterium | reverse complement strand
CTTCTTAATTTTTGTTAAAATTAGGGTGATTTTTGCGTATTTCATATAGCATGCAGCTAAAAATGAGGCTTATTGTATAAAGCTTGACTTTTTAAGGACGAAAACCTCATATTTCAGGACGAAACATGTTTTTTTTCTATGCCGGACTTTTTGAGATTTCCTTTGGGTTGAAATAAAATACTCTGGAGGAAGTTGGTTAGAAACATTTGTCAGTGAAAACAATGTTTATATTTGCTCAGTCCAAACTGAGGAACATGTTCCAACACCTGCTTTTTATCTTCCTTCCAATTGTCCTTTCCTGCAATTTGGCTGCGCAGGAATTGCATTACGATCATTATACCGTAAGGGACGGACTGCTGCAAATGCAGGTTACAACGCTGTTTCAGGACAGTAAAGGGCATTTGTGGATTGGCACCAAGCTGGGAGCCAGCCGCTTCGACGGGAAGCATTTCAAAAACTACACCATTGAGGATGGACTGCCGGAATCTTTTGTTCATAATATTACAGAGGATTCTTTAGGTAGAATCCTGTTGCTGACTCCTTCAGGATTGATGATTGTGGATGGAGATGAAACATCATCATTTCCAACCAGTATTTTTAAGACCAGAATCGGTTTGTTCAATCCGGTTATTAAACATAAGGACAGTATTTTTATTTACAAAACCAACATAGAGAGCCAGTTAGAGGGGTATTATTTTGATGGATCGAACTATAGTTTAATGGAAACCTATTTCCCTCCGATTCCACATTTCCCAGAAAGTTACTTTTACGAAACAATTTCAATGAATTTCGATCATCAATCAAATACTTTGTATGCTGGTTCAGGAAAATGGGGTATTCATGCCATTAAAGATGGGCAGATGTCGAAAGTAGCTGATATCAGAGAAGCGGTACAAACTTTTTCCCGAGGAATGGATGGGGAGCTATATGTAGGCTATGATTCTCATTTTGGAAAATTAGAAGGAGATAGTTTAGTTAAGCTGTATTCCGATGTGATACCTATAACGCATCTAACTAATACTAATTTTGTTGTTGATCAGGATGCACGTATCATTTACCGTGAAAATGATACACAAAGACTGGTTATAATTGATAATGATCAGGTTTTTAAAGAGACATTCAACCATGGTATAATTACAGCTTTATTACTAGACCGTGAGGGCAATTTATGGATAGGTACAGAAAAAGGACTTTACAAGAATACTTCCCGGGCTATTCTTAATTTCATACCAGGGGATGGCAGAATCAATGAATACATCTGGTCAATTTCAGAAGATAGAAATGGAGCAATGCTTTTTGCTTCAGTAGAATATGGACTACAAAAATTTAAGGATAATGCGTTCACAACACTTAGCAATTATAAATCTCTCAGCAAAAACAATAAACAAATGAATTTCTACATGGGAAGTTTGAGAACTTCAAATGGAGATGTGTATTTGCCAGTTACAGATATAGTTGCTCTAAGGTATGATGGAACCAGTTTTTATTCAGATATTCCGTTTGAAGTGTCCAATGTTGCTTTCACTGCTTATGAAGATCCGGATGATGCATCGATATTCTTTGGAACACATTATGGCTTATTCAATTTATCAAACGGACTGGTGCAGCGCTGGGATGTGCAGCCTGGCTATGGCAAAAGCAGATCAGTAACTGCTGTAGTTAAGGACTCATCTAAGCGTATTTGGATAGGCGGCTTTAACGGCATCAGTATCCTTGAAAATAATGAAATAAAACACCTACCCAACAAGGAATTGGATTTTGAGCATGGCGCCAATGCTATGCTACGCGATAGTCTCAGCAATATCTGGATAGGAAACCCACATGGCTTGTTTTTGTATGACTACCAAGGATTTCATCCCGTTGAGCATCCACTGCTCAATAAGTTGGTGCTTTCTCTTGCCATGGTAGGCGATTCGAACCTGTTGATTGGCACGATCAGCGACTTGCTACTGCTTGATGTGAAAACTTATTATCAAACGGGTGAAGTAAAGGTGATGCATATTGGTCCCGATAAAGGCTACCATGCCATTGAGCCGGGGCAGAATGGGTTTTATCGTGATACCAAAGGTTACTATTGGCTCACTAATTCAGATCGGGTGATTCGCATCGATCCTGCCAAACTTGCCACTAATCCGATTCCTCCTACAATATACATCCGTTCGGTTTCATTAATGGACGACCGCATGAACTGGAATCCACTTTCGGGTGATCAGTTAAAAAACCCAGTCTTTTACTATGCTCAGGATGAAAAAAACCTGCGCTTTGAATTTACCGCTGTAAGTCTGCGCGACTCCCGAGGTGTTAGCTTTAGCCACTTTCTGGATGGTTACGACAAGGGTTGGTCTGTGCCTGATCAGGAGCATACTGCCATTTATACCAATCTACAGCCCGGTAACTACACCCTGTATTTTAAAGCCGCCAATTCTGATGGTGTGTGGTCGGAGGAACAAATTTTTCGACTAGAGATCAGGCCAAGTTTTTACCAGACTTTTTGGTTTAAAATGATGATAATTGTATTAATGGCTGGCATGCTTTTTTCAGGAGGGATTGTGTTTACAAACCAGCGCAGAAAAAAACTAATGAAACAGCAGGAAAATGAGCGCAAATTCGCAGAGCTGCAATTACTCAG
>JAQVEI010000562.1 GCA_028697695.1 Lentimicrobiaceae bacterium | reverse complement strand
CGATCTGATCAATAAAATACTGACGTTCAGGCCTTGGTCCCACCAACGACATATCGCCTATAAGCACCGACCAAAACTGGGGGATTTCATCCAGGCGCACCTTACGCAGAAACCGGCCTACTCTGGTAATACGCGGATCATGTTTGGATGAGAGTTGGGGAACACCCTCTTTTTCAGCATCCACATACATGGATCTGAATTTAATCATGTTAAATTGCCTTCCATGTATGCCAACGCGGGGCTGAGAATACAGCATTGGGCCCTTAGATGTTGCTTTTACCGCTATTCCAACGGCTAAATAAACAGGCGAAAGCACTACCATAGCAATAATTGATACTGTAATGTCAATCATTCGTTTTAACGATTGCTGCCAGGCCGGCATCAGATCGGGCGAGATCTGCAGCAAGGGAGCATGAAAAATTGAAGTGGACCTGATGTTACCAAGCAGGTAGTCCTGCATGTCAGGAATGACTTTTATTACTACATTGGTATCTTCAACCTCCGTAATAATTTGCTCAATGGTTTTTACTTCCGAACGTTCGGTCGCAACAATTACTTCTTCCACATTGTTTTCTTTTATTATTTGTTTCAATTTACTTATTTCTCCCAAATGTGGCAAAAACTCCTCCAGCCTGTAATTTTTATACGGAGCTGCATTTACAAACCCCACAAAACGGTTTCCACTGGACTTCTCCTGATTTTCAATATCATGATATAATTGAAGTGCATTGCCATTGCTGCCTACAATTATGGTATTAAACCCTATTATTTTATGATGAATACGGTAAGCCGTGATGGAGGTTAAAATAAAGCGGAATAAATAGGTAGGCGTAAAATGGAGCAGGTAGAGTACCAACAACGACTGATAGTAATTCTTGTAACTGACGATGGTATCATCCAGAATAAGGACAAAAAATATAATGATAACCCCAATAAAGGTAACCAGCAGGGTTTGTCCCAGCTCTTTCAGCCGCGACTTGCGGTATATGCGGCGGTAAGTTCCCATTATTACATACAGGCACAGCCAGAATATGGGGATAAATATCAAGCCGTAAATGAGGTTGGCATCTTTATAAATGACTTCCGGATATTTAAACACGTCAGGGTCAGCGGAATATTTTCTGAAAACAAAAAATACTCCCCAGGCCAGTACCGCAGAAATAAAATCACCAATAACGTATTTTGCAACCTGTAGCCGTCTATTCATTTTTAGCGATTGATATGAATAAGTTTTATATTGTCCATCAAAAGATAACCATTAGAATCATCCCGATCCGTTAATGCGCCTATAAAAATTTGAAAATCGGTGGCAGAAGGGGTATCATATTTGGGTACGGTTAAATTCACGTATATTTTATTCCATTGTTCGCTGGGCTTCACATACAGCAACGGACGCTGAACAATAACACCCAAAGCCAGGTATTTAACGCCTACCACAAACTCATTATCGCATGCATAATTCATTTCCAGAAAAACCTCTACACCTGTTTCAGGAAATTCATATTTTTCGTTGGAGATGGCTTCGAAGACAGATGTATCCGAAGGCAGATAAACATATCCTGAGTATTCGTTAAACTCGTTCTTGTGCTTGAATATCTTATCCGGGTCAGAAATTCGTTGAAGTGTCACTGTACTTTTTGACGTAGTGTCCATAGTAACGACTGCTCCCTCAAAATCTTCCATCCAGGCAAACTTCAGGTTTTCTCTATAATAGATGGGTACTTCATGGAAGGCATATACGCTGTCGCGAATCAGGTTAACTTTTTGTTCAACAGGCTTAAAAAAAGGATAATAGGCCCGCGTGGAGGAGATACCATTGAGTTTTATGCCGGGCATCAGTCTGATGTTGGTTTCACCCTCAAGCAACAATGGAATTTTGGCTGGTAGTTCAAAGGCTCCCATGAACTGCTGATTGGCATAAACCCACACATCCGTAATCTGCCCGGCAGCTGTGCCCTGTCCGGGTGCAACATTAAGTGTAAACTGGTCAACGGATAAATAAGCCGGAACCAGGGCTGGATCCTCTTTTTTACAGCCTGAAACAAACAAGACGAGCAGTGGTATACCAAAAGATAAAAAAATGCGAATAAATTTCAGCATACAACCATTCCTTTACAGTTATAAGCAATGAACGGGGAAGACATTTTATTATTGTCTGATTTGTTAAAAAGTATTAAAATTTATAAACTATTGTAGGCTTACTCCACCTGATTGATGGAATCATTCATTTTTTGCATTATGCGGTAAGCCAGGTCGAGCGCTGCATAACCATCCTGTATGGTTACTACGGGTGTCGTATTGGTTTCAATGGCCATAGCAAACTGTTCAAGTTCAGTAACAATGGCATTTATGGATTCAATTTTTGGTTTATCGAACATAATTTGCCTGGGTTGCTTGTCTTTACCCAAGTCCAATATCATCGCCAGTGGGTCGGCATTATCGGGGTCAATGTCTTGCAGTCGAATTATTTCGGTTGTTTTTTCCAGAAAGTCAACTGAAATGTATGCATCCCGTTGAAAGAACCTGGATTTTCGCATATTCTTCATAGATATTCTGCTGGCTGTAAGGTTGGCGACACAACCATTATCAAACTCCACTCTTGCATTGGCAATATCCGGCGTGTCGCTTA
>JAQVEI010000561.1 GCA_028697695.1 Lentimicrobiaceae bacterium | reverse complement strand
GTTCCTTATGTTGGTCCGGTATATGGCAATGGAAAAGCAGCAGAAAAAATAATTAATATCATAAAAAATGAATATACCGGACATGGATAAATATCTGGTAAACGAAGAATCACCCCTTCGTGTGGCACTGGAAAAGATAAATCGTTTGCCCGACAGTCTGACTCTTTTTGTAGAGAACGACGATGGCCGGGTTGCGGGAACCCTTACTGATGGTGATGTAAGAAGAGGCTTACTCAAAGGCTTTACCCTGGATGATCCCATCAAAATGTTTATGTATCGATCATTTTCCAGTTTGGATGAAACTTCATTTACCTTGTCAGAAGTTGACCAAATTCGTGAAAGGCGTATAAGACTGCTTCCGCTGCTGGATAAAAACCACAAAATCAAGCGGTTGGCAGACATGAGTAAGCTTAGGTCGCTGTTGCCTCTTGAAGCTGTGCTCATGGCCGGCGGCCGCGGTGAACGGCTTCGCCCTCTTACTGATCATGTACCCAAACCACTGCTTAAAGCCGGAGATAAGCCAATCATAGAACACACCATTGATCATTTGAAATCCTTTGGCATCAACCGCTTTCACATTGCAGTGAATTATAAGGGCGAAATGATTAAGGATTATTTTAAAGATGGTAAAGACTGGGGTGTAGATATCACTTACCTTAACGAAACTTCACCCCTTGGCACCCTGGGTGCTGCCAGGCTTATCGACCACTTCATCTTTCCGACAACATTGGTTATGAATGCCGACATACTTACCAATATTGATTTGGAGGATTTTTATCGGGATTTTGTTCAGCAAGAGGCCGATATGGCGGTGGCATCGGTACCATACAAAGTAAATATGCCTTTCGCGGTATTACAAACCAGCCAGAACCGGGTGATATCTTTTCAGGAGAAGCCTCAGTTTACCTATTATACCAATGGTGGCATTTATTTACTCAGGTCACAACTTATTTCACGCATTGAATCCGGTCAGGCATATCACGCTACCGACCTGATGGATAATTTGCTGGCCCGCGATGAAAAGCTAATTCAATATCCCATACACGGTTTTTGGTTGGATATTGGAAGACCTGAAGATTTTGAAAAAGCACAGAAAGAAATCAAACATATTAAATTTTGAGCGAAATATTGTACCTGATTCCGGCGCGGAAAGGATCCAAAGGCATACCCGGCAAAAACCTGCGGACGATAGCAGGCAAGCCTCTGGCCATGCATAGCATTGATGTAGCCCGAAAATTTGCGGGGGATGATGATATTTGCCTTTCTACTGATGACGAAGCATTGATAGGGGCTGTAACTCAATGGAATTACGAGGTTCCGTTTATACGTCCGCAACATTTGGCTACAGATACAACCTCTATGCATGAAGTGCTGATACATGCGCTGGACTTCTATGAAGGCAGAGGAAAACATTACCAAACTTTGGTATTGCTTCAGCCAACGTCTCCTTTCCGAACTTCAGACGATGTAGCACAGGCACTAAAATTATTTCATAATGACCTGGATATGGTGGCCAGTGTTAAGTTGGCAGAAGCCAATCCCTATTACGTTTTATTTGAAGAAGACTCAAACGGGTATTTACAAAAATCCAAACAAGGCAACTTTGTTACCCGCCAGGAATGTCCAAAGGTGTGGCAGTTGAATGGAGCCGTGTATATCATTAATACAGCTTCATTACGTTTAAAAGGATTGGGAAAGTTTGATAAAATTCTAAAATCAGAAATGACAACTTTGGCCTCCCTGGATCTGGATACGGAATTGGACTGGAAGCTGGCCATGCTTATCAATGAAGAATACCATCTTTTGCCGCATAAATAGCCTGAAGAGTTCGTTCAGTTGCCTGACCATCAATGCGATACGCATAGTTCCCGACAAAACGGCTATAAGCTTTTTCATCAATGACCCATGTATCGTTTAACACCTGTCCGCAAAGTTGTAAAAGCGTAGATGCATCAATAGCCTGAGCAGCAACCCCCGCGGCATGGTATCCCAGCAAATCTTCCCTTCGTGGGTCTAAAATAATGAGCGGTTTGTTAAAATAAATGGCTTCGGTACCCACGGTTGAATAGCAGGTAATGACCAAATCGCTCACACAAAGCAAACTATACAGGTCGTCATTTGTAAATAGCCTGAATTTACCTATTCCGGCCTGAAGTGACAGTTCGCGATAATAATTTTCATCGTTATATTCAGCCGGGTGGAGTTTTACAAACAGCTCTACATCCGGGAGTTGAGCAAACGTTGTAAATACATCTAAAGCCGCTTGTCGACGCTGCACCGCATCGGGTATAGGCTGGGAGGCAAACAAAGCCACTTTTGTTTTAATGGAATAATGCTGCCGAAGCGATTCCACCTGCAATTTCATCGCCGGGATTACATCTGTTCTTATCTGGCCGGTTATATGTATACTTTCGGGTGGAAAGTTTCCTTTTTCAATTAAAAAATTTTTCCAATATTCACCCCAAACCAATGTCTTATCGGCCATAACGCCCATGCGCCTGTCCTTTGGAGTGTATAGATAAGCTGGTTGTGCATTGCCGATATTCCCGTGCTGAATTCCAATCCGCTTACTTCCCCTGGCGGCAGCCGCATCAAGAATACAGCGTGTGGCAGGACTGTTTTCATCTATGGCT
>JAQVEI010000030.1 GCA_028697695.1 Lentimicrobiaceae bacterium | reverse complement strand
TTTTGGCCGGTAGTGTTTACCCAGCTCACTCTTATTTCGCCATTCTCAACCGTATATTCAATGTTTCCCAGCGGACTGCTTACGCGGGTTATGTCCATTTCACCGGCATTATAACGGGCAACAATACCCATGGCGGCAACTTCTGCCAAAGCACCTGCCTCTACATTTAGGGTAAATTCGGGAGTTAGCGGCTGGTGGGTATAATCCACCTCAATGGCTGCAGCATCGCGGGTTGAGGGCACAAAAGTACCGTTTACATCACCTGCACTAGAACCACCAACATTAGGCCAATTGGTTTTATTGGCTGAATGCGTATAAACGGAGTTTTCAAATACCCATGAACCTACCGGGTAAGGGTATCCCTGTACAAACCATCCGCTAATCACAGTAAAGTAATCGTTCCAGGTTACGCTACCGTCGCCATCAACATCTGCTGCAAGCTGTTGAATCGGTGAGAGGGGGTAAAGGTTCATCAGGTGCATAAGCATCATAAAGGCATCTGCCATATTTATTCCTCCGGATGAAATGGCAGTGGTGGCCTCTATGGAGTAGGTACCGTAAGGCACATCAGTAAAGGTAAATGTACCGTTCAATGCAGTGGTCGTTGTGGCTACCAGGTTTCCATCCGCATCCATCAGGTTAAGCTCAACCGATGGAATGGGCTTGTTGGCCTTGTGGTGATATAAAACCGAGCCGGTTATGTCCGATTGAGCGAAGAGGGTCGTTCCAAACAAGAGTACCAGACCAAGCACTGAAAACGAAAGTGTAAAATTTTTTTTCATTGTTACGGGGATTTTTGTTAATATTAAATAGTTTGTGGATATAAATTTTGTTTGCAAAAAAAACATGTTTAATTTTGTTACTGTTTGTTGTTGCCAGGAACAAGATACGGTTTAAAAATTATTTGTGAGTGTCAGCCTTCAAAAGTAAAAATTATCTTTGTTGAACATTCTTTATAAAAGATTAAACCCGAGAATATTCAACTTTTTGAGATAATAGTCCTCTATTAATCAGGAAAAAACAAAAAGGTAATACTGAAAAAGCGGCAATTTGTTGGAATATTTTTAGATGAAAGGTTTAACACTTTGATAGTGAGGGTTTTAAATGTTAAAAATTTAATGAAATCTTTTACTGTTTAAGTCGGTAAATTGATTGTTGATAACTATTTTTTAAAAAAAGTGGGCAAAACCGTATTACCTTTTCAGAAAATGCTGATTAACCTACGATAAAATGATTCACTATTCTGACGAAGCTATAATTGAAGGCCTGCGTTTGCGAAGTGATTTTATCATTAGGTATATTTATCATTCTGCTTATCCGATGATTAAGTACCTGGTGTTGAGTAATAGTGGAAATGAGGAAGATGCGGAAGATCTTTTTCAGGATGCACTCATTATCATTTATAAAAAGATTAAGGTTCATAGCCTGGAATTGAACAGTTCTTTTCATACCTACTTTTATTCGGTAAGCCGTTATCTATGGTTGCAAAAGTTGACGGAACGAAAGATAAACCGGGTTGAGCTTACTGAAATGGAAAATTTTGAAGTGTTAGCCGAAAGTGAAGTGTCGATTTGGCACACCGATGATAAGGACAAGATGCGATTGTACCGTCATCATTTTTTTTCACTTAACCCGGATTGCCAGAAGGTGTTGTTAATGTTTATGGAAAAGATGAGTCTCAAACAAATTGCTGAAAAGATGGGTTATAAATCCGGGAACTATGCCAAGACGCGTAAATATCTCTGTAAAGAGGAATTAAAGAAAAAGATTATCAATGATCCCATGTGCCATAAATTTCTGTCCGATGACTAAAAAACTCAGGTATTCCCAGCTGATCGAAAGATTTATAGCCGGTGAAATGAAAGAGGATGAGCTCCGGTGGTTTGGTAAAGAGCTGCAAAGCAATACGGAACTATCGGTTGAACTGAAGCTGGATAAGGAACTCGATGATTTCCTGGAGAATCAGGATGTTTTAGAGTTGCGACAAAAGGTTATCAGTGTACTTAATGAATCGAAACAGCAGAATGCTGCACCAATTATCAGTATGCAACCCCGCAGATGGCAGCTCATTACTGCAGCGGTGGTCGCAATACTGATAATAGCCGGTGGAGCATTACTGTTGACACAGCAGCGCTCCTACACGGCCGACAAGTTGTTTAGTATGTACTACGATGCAAATCGAAGTATTGAACTCACCCGTTCGGGCAATGCTAACATAGTGGAAGCTATTCTCAAATTTCAACAAAAAGATTTTCAGGGAGCTTCCCTGCTTTTTGCAGAAATACTTGATAAGGATAGCTCCAATATTGCAGTATGGTTTTATAATGGAATTTCTTATATCGAAACAAATCGTATTGACGATGCCGTTAAAGCATTTAAATACATTATCGATGATAAGAATAACCTTTACGTGGAACATGCCGAATGGTATCTCGGGCTGTGCTATCTAAAAAACGAGCAAATTGATTTTGCCGTTGACCAATTTCGTATGATTGCGGCCGATAAAAATAACTATCACCAACAGGATGCTGATAAAATTCTGGAAAAGTTAGGCCGCAAGTAACAACCCCTGCATAAAGATCATTGATAAGCTAAAAAAACCGGGCACTAATATAGTCCGGTTTTTTTGTGGATGTCATACGGGCATGCGTCTGTCGTGCTCCTGTGGGCAGGTTTTGGCAATGCTTTAGTATTTATAAGAGGAGATGAGTTAATGATATGCCCCTATTTTGAAAAAATGGCGTACAAAAAAAGCCTCCGGTTATATCCGAAGGCTTTAATAATCAACGTCGGAGTGGTCAGACTCGAACTGACGACCACTTGCACCCCATGCAAGTACGCTAGCCAACTGCGCCACACCCCGGTTTGAGGGTGCAAATTTAATAAAAAATGATGATAAAAAAACAAAAAAGTTTTTTATCGCGAAATTTTTCAGGTATGCCAATTTGTCTATGGTGTAATCTTCATCTAATCAATAAGATGAATATTTGGCATATTTTTGGCTCTATGCACAAAATGTTTACTTTTGAAAATTCTTAAGAATCTTAAATTTACAATCCCATTACTATGAATCAAGAAATTGAAAGAGTTAAGTGCTTAATTGTCGGGTCTGGTCCTGCCGGCTATACCGCAGCTATTTATGCAGCCAGAGCTGATCTAAAACCAGTTTTATATCAGGGTTTACAACCCGGAGGACAATTGACCACTACTACTGAGGTAGATAATTTTCCCGGTTATCCGGATGGTGTCCAGGGCCCGGAAATGATGATGGACATGCAGCGTCAGGCAGAGCGTTTTGGTACCGAAATGCGCTGGGGAATCATCACTGAAGCAGATTTATCCAAAAGGCCTTTCCGTTTGGTAGCCGATGAAACTAAAACCATACTGGCTGATACAGTAATTATTGCTACCGGAGCCACTGCTCAATATCTTGGTTTGGATTCGGAAACCAAATACATGGGACATGGAGTGTCGGCATGCGCCACCTGCGATGGATTTTTCTTTCGCGGAAAGAATATGGCGGTAGTGGGTGGTGGAGATACAGCCTGTGAAGAGGCTTCGTATTTGTCAAAACTGGGCCGTAAAGTCTATATGATTGTGCGTCGGGATGAACTGAGGGCCAGTAAAGCCATGCAAAAGCGGGTGATGAATACCCCCAATATTGAGATTTTATGGAATCATGTGACCCGTGAAGTGCTGGGTGATGGAAAGGTAGTTACCGGTGCATTGCTCGAGAATGTTAAAACAGGCGAGATGCAAACCATTGATGTGGAAGGCTTCTTCGTGGCTATCGGGCATAAACCCAACACCAGCCTGTTCACCAAATATGTACATACCCACGATAACGGGTACATAAAAACCAAACCCGGAACCACCCAAACCAATGTACCTGGTGTATTTGCTGCAGGTGAGGTACAGGACCATGTCTTCAGACAAGCGGTAACCGCAGCCGGTACCGGTTGTATGGCTGCCATGGAAGCTGAAAGATTTCTGGCTATGGAAAGCTGATATTCATGCTTTAAATCAGAAAAGGATGCCGACCGGCATCCTTTTCTGATTTATGATGGTATTATTTCCCTTTCTTTTTGCGGCTTCCGCTGCTTTTGCGCTCCGGCTTACGCCAAATATCATCTTTTGGCTGCCTGTCTTCGTACCGCCTGGGCCTGGATGATCCATATTTGCCTTTCCTGTAACCCGAACCGCCTTCATTTTCACGTTCGGAGGCTATCTCTATTCTAACTCCCCGTGGATTGGCATGCTCATTGGCAAAAGCTTTCAATATTTTACCAACAGCCTTGCTGTCAACATCCACAAAAGAGTAATTATCCATAATATCTATGCGTCCGATGCGAATTTCACGTGAACGGGTAACCTCATTGATGAGACCAATAATTTGAGGCGGTAATACCTTGTCTTTGCGTCCCACGCTTAAAAACATGCGGGTAAGGGATTCGGCTCTTTCGTACTCACGACCCTGCCCATTTTTTGATCGCCGTCCGGAAGTGGTGTCGGCTGCAATCCTGCCCGAAGAGGTGTCATCTACGTTCAGATCGCGGGCGTCACGATAATACTCCAAAAACCGGTTGAATTCAAGAGAAACGAAGCGTTTAATAATCTCTTCCCGGTTCATCCATTCCAGCTTACGGTAAATTACCGGCAGGAATGATTCAATTTCTTCATCAATTTCCACATGTTCCATTCGGTCAACATGTTGAAACAGCTGCTTTTCACATACCTGCACGCCGGTAGGCACTTTGGCTTTGCCAAATTCACGGCCAATTTTTTTCTCAATTTGTTTAATCTTGAATTTCTCTTTCAGATTTATAATGGAGATACAGGTGCCGGTTTTGTCGGCCCTGCCTGTTCTGCCGCTACGGTGGATATAAACTTCGGAATCGTCGGGCAGGTTGTAATTGATAACGTGCGTGAGGTCGTTTACATCCAGTCCCCGGGCTGCCACATCGGTTGCTACCAGCATTTGAAGTGTTTTGTTGCGGAAACGCGACATCACGTTATCGCGGGCTGCCTGCGACAAATCGCCATGCAGGGCATCGGCATTGTATCCATCCCTTATAAGCGAATCAGCGATTTCCTGGGTTTCAACCCGGGTACGGCAAAAGATAATGGCATAAATACGTGGGTTGAAATCGGCAATACGTTTCAGGGCAGCATAGCGATCGCGCGCCTGAACCATGTAATATATATGTTTCACGTTGGCGGTGCCCGTATTGCGTTTGCCCACGGTTTTAATCACCGGATCCGTCATGTATCTGGCCAGTATGCGCTCTACCTCATCGGGCATGGTGGCGGAGAAAAGAAGCGTGTGTTTTTGTTCCGGTGTACATTCGAGTATGGTATCCACATCTTCCTGAAAACCCATGTCAAGCATTTCATCTGCTTCATCCAGTACCGCCCATTCTACCTGACTCAGATCCACCTTTTTGCGCCTAATCATATCATTTAGACGACCTGGCGTGGCCACAATTATTTGAGGGCCCTCACTCAGTTGCCTGATTTGAGTCTCTATACTGGCTCCCCCGTATATGGCCGCAATCTTTATTCCCGGAATAAATGCAGCATAGCTGCGCAAATCGCGTGAAATTTGAAGACAGAGCTCACGGGTGGGGCATAAAACCAACGCCTGCGTCTTTTTTAGTTGTGCATTCAGGTGATGAAGGACCGGCAGCCCAAATGCCGCTGTTTTTCCGGTACCGGTTTGTGCAAGGCCTACCAGATCGGTCGGCTTGTCAATAAGGGTGGGTATAACTTCTGCCTGAACAGGCATGGGCTCCTTAAAACCCAGAGCTTCCACTGCCTGTAACAGGGGGGAACTTAAGCCAAGTTGTTGAAAATTAAGCATAAAATGTTTTAAAATAAAGCGCGCAAAGGTAGGATTAATTTTTTGATTGGATGTTGCTGCCCTAAACTATTGTGTGTATTTGAATAAAATACGGTGTGGTCGTAACCAAATAAGCAGGACAAAAGCTTTGCAGACATTGTATTTATTGTTAAACATCGATACATTAAAATTATCCATTTCTTTACCCTATTAATTAATGGCCGGCAGCAGGGTCGGGCAAAACATTTATAAAATATATGCTTCAGAATTAGTCTTTGCTAAATTATATTTTATAAGTTTACGCTGTTTTCTTATGGTTAACATCTTATGCATAAACAGTTGCTTCTAATTGGTTTACTATTGCTTGTATTGACCGTTCAAGGCCAAAATCTCTGGCGGGAGGGAGAAATGCAGGTAAGGGTGTATGTGGAAAATCAGGCTCAGGCTGATTTTTTAAAGCGTAGTAACATGATCGGAGAACCGGCGGGAGCGTTTATACGCTGCTATCTGACCCCGGATGAATTGCTCCATATCCGGCAACAGGGCATAAGATATGAAGTGGAAGTGGATGATTTAAATAAAATGTCGGCCTCTATGGGCTCCCGGGGAGTACCCAACGGTTACTACACTGTGGCGCAACTGCACGCTATAGCCGATAGCCTTGAACAAAATTTTCCTGACATCTGCAAAGTTGTTCATCTTGGATTTGCTACAGGGATGAATGAGCTTAAAGCCATTAAAATAAGTGACAATGTGCATTTGAATGAGAATGAAGCCGGGATACTTTTTGATGGCGGCATTCATGGCGATGAACTTGGTGGCCCCGAAAACCTGATTCGTTTTGCACGTGACTTATGCTATGGCTATAACAACGATGCCCAGATTACCAATTTGATAAACAACAGAGAAATCTGGATTTATTATTGTGTGAATCCTTACGGTAGGAAGTACATGACCCGGTACAATGCCAATGGTGTGGATTTAAACCGTGACTTTGGCTATATGTGGAATGGAGAAGGCAACAGTTCGGGTCCATTCAGCCAGCCGGAATCAAAGATTTATCGAAATTTAATGTTAAACAATCAGTTTGTAATTCATTGCAGTTATCACAGCGGTACCGAATACATCAGCTATCCCTGGAGCTATCGTGCCCAGTCTACACCCGATGCACAACATCATTTAATGCTGGCGCAAATGTATTCCCAATCGTCCGGCTACACCAATTTGCCTTATGGTCAGGGGTACAACGGGATGTATGCCATAAATGGCAGTACCAAGGATTTTGGCTATGGTGCTTTGGGCAGCATCAGTTGGACCATTGAACTTTCGGTGAGCAAACAACCGCCTGCCGCACAAATCGTCCCCATTTACCTCAAAAACAAAGCAGCCATGCTGAAAATGGTCGAAATGGCCGGCTATGGAATTCAGGGGGTGGTTAGGGATTCAATCACCAATCTTCCTATACCGGCGCTTGTTTTTGTAAATGATTTCATGTGCGTTACCAACAATCCGGTGGTGGGCGATTTTCATAAGTTTTTGCCGGGAGGAAGCTATACCGTTAAAGTGGTGGCAGCCGGCCACCAGACACGTGTTTATGAAAATGTTGTCGTGCAGGATAATCAGGCCACTACCCTTGATGTGGTCTTGCCAAGGGATACAGGCCGGTATGCCTGGAGGGTTATATCTACGCATATAGCCGGCAATAACCCCCACGATGAAGGCAACACTATGGGTGCATTGGGGCCACCCGATAACATCCGCTATTCCCTGGGTAAAAACGGTTATGCCATCATCGATATGTGTGATACCTTAAAACCGGGCAATGGACCGGAGATTAAAGTATTTGAGAATGATCAGACACCTGAAAATTATATGGTAATGGCCGGTGCTACCCCCGATGGCCCCTGGATATTGATGGGTCATGGAACCGGTAATCAGGAATTTGAACTTGAACCTTCGGGGCTGCAGCAGGCACGATATTTAAAGATAAAAGATTCTGGTACAGGACAAAGTCAGATACCGGATGCCGGCTTTGATCTGGATGCCATTAGTTACGTTTACCGGCCAGCTACCGACACCTCAGGTATTATTGAGGGATTTACCTATATTGACTGGAATGTATTGATTGAAAAGGCGCCGGGTACAGAAATTTATTATAGAGATCAGGTAGTGTATTCTGATGAAAACGCCTATTTCCGTTTCCAGGCCGATACCGGTTCATTTGCGATGGATGCTATTTGGGAGATGTATGGATATGCAAATTGCCCGGTACATCTTTCGCCCCAACAGCATCTGTATCTTAACATAATCATGGAATGGATGGAGCCTGTGGAAACAATAGCGGCAAACAACAGTATAACGCTTTATCCAAACCCCGGCAGAGATAAGGTGGCAATTAAAAGCCTCACCAACAATCCGCTGCTTTCGCTATTATTGTGCAATGCCCAGGGGGCTGTGGTTCACCGAATAATGAATCCTCAAATGAACGTCGATGGTGAAATTTTGCTCAATGTGTCGACCCTGAAGCCGGGGCTTTACATTGTTGTAGGTATAGATGAGACCGGAAAGTCTGCCTCAGGAAAACTACTGATACAATAGTTCATTTATTAAAAGCTTTTCTTCCTTTTTGCAGCATTATTAAAGTCAAGGTTTAAATTTTGGGTTCGCTCTATTGCCGTATGTTCTTCAAAGCCTGCCGGAGGTTTAATTTTAGCAGGCTTAAACACACTAAAGTATTTGTTTAGCCCATGGTTATCCGGTGTTGCCAACAAGCGGCGCTATAGGATTAAAATTTCTTGCAACAAAAATATTTATATTACTTTTGTGTTTTAACCGCCTACATATCATCCTGATGAAAAAGATTTTTACCCTCATTTTACTTGGTTTTTGTCTGAACACTTATGCTCAAACCACGCTTCAGATGACTTACTCCTTTAAACATCCCGGTGTAAGGCATATGGGTACCGGACAAATTGTAGAATTTGAACATACTGCCCTGCAGGGAATCCCCGGAGAACCACTTTTACCATATCAGGTGGTTAATCTGTTGCTTCCACCGGGTGAAGAAGCCATTGGCATAAGGGTGGAAGGTAAGGATGAAACCGTAATACCGGGCTTTTTTAAGTTGCAGGCAGCCCAATATTCCCGCCCGCTTTCAGAGGTATCTTTTCCTCTTGACGCATGGAATGAAGACGTATATCGGATGGATGATGTATATCCGGCCCGCCCTGCCGGCCACTTAAGTACCAGTTACATGAATGGTCATGCTGTGGCACAAACTGTTTTTACTCCGGTTAGATATATCCCTGCTTCGGGGGCACTTAGTTATTATGGCAACGTTACCATTACTGTTGAAACCCGTCCTTCAGCAAAGTCAGCAGCGGCCATGCTCAACCTGCGCACTACTCAGCCTGTGCAGCAGCGTATAAGCCGCATGGTGCAAAATCCGGAAGCCATTGGGGTATATGCTTCAAATAGCCGAAGCAGCAGTCAGGATTATCAGGTATTGATTATTACGCCTCAATCGTTTGTTCAACCGCTTCAGGCACTCAAGGATTTGTACCTTGCCCGGGGATTGAAAACCCAATTCGCGACCATTGAAAGTCTGGCATCCATGGTAGGTCAGGATATGCCGGAGAAAATCCGCAATTATATCATTCAGGAATATCAACAGCGTGGCATAGAGCATGTTGTGCTTGCGGGTGATACCGAGCATGTACCTTATCGCGGATTTTATTGTGCAGTGCAGTCATCCTCAACATACGAAGACAACAACATTCCAGCCGACCTATATTATTCAGCTTTGGATGGCAATTGGAACACCAATGGGAACAACCGTTGGGGAGAAATTGGAGAGGACGACCTGCTGCCTGAAATTTCGGTGGGCCGTATGCCATTCAGTAGTGCTTATGAACTTTCAGCCATGCTGAATAAAACCACACTGTATCAAAATCAACCGGTTGTTGGAGAGTTACGTAACCCTTTGCTGGCCGGTGAACATCTTTACAGCAATCCTGAAACCTGGGGCTCCGATTATCTTGAATTGCTTATAGGTACACGCAACGACAATGGTTACACCACTACCGGCATCCCCGACGACCACAACTTTGTCCGCCTTTACGATGAAAATGGCTATTGGGGAAAAATTGATTTAATCAACACCATCAATGCCGGAAGAAACTTTGTACACCATGTGGGCCACGCGAACAGCGATTATGTTATGAAACTAAATATAGGTGATATTACAAACCTAAACTTTTTCGGCGTGGATGGTGTCACCCATAATTTCCCTGTAATTTATACCCACGGATGTATTTGTGGCGCTTTTGATGCGGAGTGTATTGGTGAAAAGATGGTTACCATTGATAATTTTGCTTCTGCTTTCGTGGGTAACTCACGTTATGGATGGTTCAACGAGGGTCAAACCGAAGGCCCTTCACAGCATTTGCACCGCGAATTTATGCACGCGCTTTTTACCGATAGCTTAAGCCGTATCGGGCAGGCGCATTCCCAGTCGAAAATTGCTACGGCTCCCTGGGTGAATGCACCCGGACAATGGGAAGAAGGCGCCCTGCGCTGGTGCTTCTATGGTTGTAACGTACTTGGAGATCCGGTAATGTCCGTTTGGACAGATGAACCTTTGGCTATCTCCGTGGATTATCCTGAAAGTCTGACCGCAGGAACCACACAGTTTGAGGTAACGGTAACCTCGGGCGGACAGGGCGCCGCCGGGCTAACCGCCGCATTGCTGATGAATAATGAACTTCACGGAGCTGGGGAGAGTGGTCCTGACGGGCAAGCAACCATTGTTATTGATCCGCTTATAGTTCAGCCCGGTGAGGCCCAATTGGTAATTTCCGGATACAACTGCCTGCCAGCGTACTTCCCGGTTAGCATAGTGAGTGGAAGCAACCCATATGTAGTTTACAATACCCATTTGATTGATGATGAGCAGGGCAATGGCAATGGGCAGCCCGACAGTGGTGAGACCCTCAGCCTGACCATTACCCTTGAAAATATCGGACTTGTTGAGGCAATGGACGTGATGGCTACCCTTACCACTGCCAACCCGCATGTAAGCATTATGGATGATACGGCCGCGTATGGTAACATTGGGGCCGGAGAAAAAGTTACCATAAATAAGGGTTTTACCCTGGCGCTAAGCGCGGATGTGCCCGATCAGGAAACCATTGAATTTACCATTTCGGCAGTTGCCGGTGAAACCTGGTTGTCTGCTTTTCAAATCACCGCCAACGCCCCCTTTTACAGGCTGGAGAGGCTGTACTTATTGATAATGATAACAATAATCCCGATCCGGGCGAAGCGTTTGATATTGTCATTCCTCTAAGCAATACCG
>JAQVEI010000560.1 GCA_028697695.1 Lentimicrobiaceae bacterium | reverse complement strand
GACTTGGAATCTGGGGCGCGACAAAGGTGAACTACGAGTTCAATCAGATAGGAATATTCAAGCCATATACGCCGATAAGGAAAAGTTTTGAAAAGATAATGGAGGTCAACAAGGGAAGCCTTCCTGTTTTTGCAGTTATTAAATCACAGGATAATATCCTGAGCCCGGAAAATGCGGCCTCGGTTCTTGGTTTTGAAAAAAAGTTAATTGACGAAGGCTATGCTGGAAATGCTATGAGCTACTATGACTATGTAATGATGGCAATCAAGAATATTTCGGGCAGCGATGCACAGTATCCTGCAGACCCGACAACAATGTTTGTTGTCAATATGGCAATTAAAAATATTGCCGGCGACAGAATGGATTACCTCTACAATAAACAGGCAAATTCTGCAAGAATAATCATCTTCCCCTCGGATTTGGCAAACAAAAATCTTTCTGACATTCAGTCGGAAGGAGAGCAGCTTCAAAAAGGAAGCGGGCTTAATGTCATAATAACCGGTGTTCAGTATCTGATGAAGGACTTGAATGAAAATATGGCGAGAAATCAGGGATTGACCCTTCTCGTTGCGTTTGCTCTTATATTTATCTCCCTGCTTGTTTCTATAAGAAGCTTTATGCCTGCATTTTTATCTCTCATACCTATAGGAATCACTGTAGTGATACTCAATGGATTTTTGGGATGGACAGGAATTTCATTGAACCTCATAACATCGACGATTTTCAGCATAGCTATAGGAGTCGGAATTGACTATGCTGTTCACTATACATCGGTCTGGATGACATTCAAAAGAGAGGGCCACTCTTCGGCAGAGGCAAATGATTTTGCCTTCTCATATACTGCCAGGCCTATAATTACGAATGCATTGGGTCTCTCAATAGGTCTTACTGCGCTGATGCTCTCCCCTCTTACAATTCACATGCATGTATCAATTCTGATGTGGGTATCAATGATAACAAGCGTCTTCGTAAGCCTTGCCCTCCTGCCGATAATGCTTGGAAGGCTCAAGTAGACGAAGAGATGTTATCCTAGTCTATTTTATATACTGTTTCTATAGACAGCCCTTGAGTAATGCAAAGACGCGTTTGTAAGGGCATACACACCCTGTCTGTAATTTATTGTTGCAGTTTAACAACCTCTTCGTGCAAGTGGGTAGCAGAAAGCCATCATATCGTCTTGGTTTTTTCCCGGTTACGAACTTTTCGTCATGGGTAAATATTGTCGACAGTCTTTCTCTAAGACTGTCCCCCTATGGAGTATATATATCAATAAGAAGGTTTCCTGTCATAAAATTGTTCTCATCATAGCATGAACTGTTTACAAACGGAGCCGTCCCATACACTAAATCTTAGTAACAGCAACGGAATCTAAAAGGTGTTCCGTTTGTCTGAAATCTGCATGTGAATAATTCGTTACAGCCGTTTTTTCGATGGCAAGAGTTAGTATTGTTCTTTAGAATCTTTTCATTTATTTTTCTCTTCGATATTACCATAATACAAACAACTAACAATTTTATTGTTTTCGCAACTCAAGTCTTCTATTTCTTTTTTAAAATCTAAATTTAAATCCATAATGCTCTTAATGTTGACATTAGGATTTTCAAAATTAGAAAAATAATTTTCTATAACGCTTTTTACTTTATCAATGTGTTGCATAATCTCATACTTGTAATTATGATTACTTGATGAGATTACTAATTCATTATTTTCAACAAATACGTTTAAACAATTCTGTAATATTATATTTCTACCGTCGATACAATTCTTTATTGTCTTTCTTTCGTATTCTAATATCGTCCTCATGTTATTTATTAGTTTTACCTTTTGTTGATTGTTTTTGCTATTAATTTTAGGAACTCTGAAATACTGCTTCATTCGTTTGATAGAAACATAATATTTTACTTCATTCTCTATTTGAAAAAGCTTACTAAAATGATTCTTAACTATTTTTGAATTTAATAGTGCAAGTAGATATAATATTTCATTTTCATCATCCGATGATATTAAGAGAGATTGGTTGTTATCAATAATTATTTTTTCATCTGTATATTGATAGATCTGCGGATTATCTGTTCTCCATATTATCTTATGCTTTTGCATGTAAGTGTCTATTTTTTGGCTACCTTGCGGAAATGTTATATACGCTGAATTCACATAACGCTTACTGTTTAATTTAAGATGATATTTGCTATAGTCATTGATTCTGTTCTGAAAAACTGTAAAATCATCATTACACTCCCATGTTTCACTCACATATTCATCTTCAAAATTTCCACCTCCGTCTACGTAAAATACACTATGAAATTTAATTCGTGATAGTTTGTGATCGTAGTAAATAGAAAAGTCTTCTGAATTATTGATATATTCGGAATATTCTTCTAAGTATTTCTGTCCTGCTATGGGGATTGACCAGTTATTTGAATATTTAATGAAATTAGATTGATTTAATGTATATGCATTTATCTGCTTTTCCTTCCTAATGTTGTCAATGATAGTTTCTACATCGTTTTCATCGCCTGTATATTTAACAATTTCTGTTTTATAATCAGCCTGTGCTTTTTTTCTTATTAATTGAATTATCATACTTGAGGTCGGAATCTCCTTCTTTTGATTTAAACCTCTTTTTGTAAACATTTTCTTATTAAA
>JAQVEI010000029.1 GCA_028697695.1 Lentimicrobiaceae bacterium | reverse complement strand
CCGTTGCCGGAAGCTTTAAGCTCGGCGGTTCCGGTAGAGACAGGGGTCACCTTCGAATTCAGATAACCGAAGAAATTAAGAGAATGAGAAGTGATGGTAACACCCAGCAGCTTCTCAACCGAAGCCTGTATATCTTTGAGCTGGGGATCCCAAAATTCAAGCACCGTCCCATCTTCAAGGTTGATAAAATGATCATGCTGCCTGAACTTAAAAGAGCGTTCATACTGCGAACAATGATGCCCAAACTGATGCCGCGTAACCAAATTGCAGTTTTGAAGCAACTCAATGGTATTGTATAATGTAGCCCGGCTAACACGGTATTTGTTGTTTTTCATCCGGATATAGAGCGTTTCTATATCAAAATGGCCCTCCGTAGCGTATATTTCTTTTAAAATGGTGAAACGCTCAGGAGTTTTCCGATGACCATTATTTTGCAGATAATCGGTAAATATACGCTTCACCGTTTCATAATTCACTTTATCGTTTTCACGCTGAGAAACTTGCCTGATTGATGACATGTCTTACATTTTTATGCTTATCCTGAAGGCAGGATACCGTTTTTAAAATTCGTGATAAAGGTACACAAATTTTCCTTATTGATATTTAGTTTAAATAAAAATAATAAAAGAAAAAAACAGTGGGTTAGCTGAACAGGCTGACTTACAACTATATTTCCTGGAGTTTGTCGGGGGCTGAATTGAGGCGATAAACCACTTCAATGCCATTGAGTTTGCGTATTTCAGCCATCAGTTGGTTAAGCTGACTGGTATCATTGACCAAAACTTTAACATTGGCTTCAAACACTTCACCGGTTGAATTAATATGGAACGACCTCATATTCAAATTCATAGTGACGGTAATCACCTGTACAACATCTGAGATTAGTCCGTGTTTATCGAAACCCGAGATGTGAATGGTAGCCACAAAATCGGCAGCCTGCCGGCTTTGCCATTTGGTCTTCACGATTCGGTTGCCATATTTTGACATAAGCTGAATGGCATCGGTGCAATTGGTGCGATGTACCCATATGGTACCATCCTGGGCTGTAAACCCGATTACCTCATCGCCGGGTATAGGGTAGCAACATTCAGAAATACGGTATCCGCTTTCGGTTTCCTGAAGGTTTTGCCCGCTTTTCTTCTGCATTTTCTCCCGCATATCATCGGCCAGGCTATGAGGCACATGGGCACGATTTCGTATAAAAGGCCGGGTAAAGATGTTCAGCCAATTGCCCTTATCGTGCTGTTGCATGCATTCTTTCAGTTCCCTGAGTCCAATTTCGCCATGCACCACTTTATAATACAGGTCGATGGCAGAAGCTATCTGATTGCATTCCTGCAGGCGAAGCAGGTGGTGACGGGTGAACTCCACATTCAGCTCCCTGAAATAACCTTCGAGCATCTTTTTACCCTCTTCGGTAAACTTTCGTCTTTGCTCTTTAATGGCCTCTTTAATCACTGAACGGGCACGGGCGGAAACCGCAAATTCAAGCCATTCCGGCTTGGGTGTTTGCTTTTTTGAAGTTATAATCTCTACCTGATCGCCATTGATGAGCCGGTGATTGAGCGATACCAACCGGTGATTTACCTTGGCACCTATGCTTTGGTTTCCAATTTCGGTGTGTATGTTGTAGGCAAAATCCAGAGCGGTAGATTTTGCCGGCAAGGTCTTCACCTCCCCTTTGGGTGTAAAGACGATGATCTCGTCGGCAAATAAGTTAAGTTTAAATTCATCCAAAAAAGCCAGCGCGTTGCTGTCAGGCTGTTGCAGCAATTCATTGATTTTGTTCAGCCACTGATCTATGCCACTCTCACTGTTTATCTTCTCCTTGTATTTCCAATGAGCCGCGTAACCTTTTTCAGCTATCTCATTCATTCTATTGCTGCGAATCTGCACTTCAACCCACTGCCCGGTATGGCTCATCACCGTAGTATGCAAGGATTCATATCCATTGGCCTTAGGGCTGGAAATCCAGTCTCTAAGCCGGTTTTGCTTTGGGCTGTAATAATCGGTAACAATAGAGTAGGCCTGCCAGCACTGGTACTTTTCGCTCTCGAGTGGCGCATCAATCACGATACGAACGGCAAACAGGTCAAAAACTTCCTCAAATGGAATTTTTTTGGATTTCATCTTATTCCAAATGGAATATATGGACTTCTCCCGCCCAATGATCTGTACCTTTAATCCCTGATCAGCCAGAGCTTTCTTAATGGGATAAATAAATTTATTGATGAACCGCTTGCGCGAAGCTTCGGATTCAGCCAGCTTTGAAGTAATGGTATTATAAACTTCGGGTTCGGTATATTTAAGGGCCAGGTCTTCAAGCTCAGTTTTGATGGTATACAGGCCCAGCCGATGTGCCAGTGGGGCAAAGAGAAAGATGGTTTCAGAGGCTATTTTCAACTGCTTTTCCGGCGCCATGGCGTCCAGGGTACGCATATTGTGCAGACGGTCGGCAAGTTTAATCAGGATGACGCGTACATCATCGGAAAGGGTAAGCAGTATTTTGCGAAAATTTTCAGCCTGCTGTGAACTGTTGGAGGTATGATCGAAGATCTCTTTAATCTTGGTCAGGCCATCGATAATACTGGCAATCTTATCACCGAACATCCTGCGGATATCGTCCAGGGTGTAATCGGTATCTTCCACCACATCGTGCAAAAGGGCGCCGATAATGGAAGTTTCACCCAAACCAATCTCTCCGGCTACAATGCGTGCAACCTCCAGCGGATGATATATGTATGGCTCCCCGCTCTTACGCCGCATATCCTTATGAGCCATCACCGCTAAGTTAAAGGCTTTGCGCACCAGACGCTTATTCTTCGATTCGCTGGCTTTTCCCCAGGCGATAAGCATATTGCGGTAACGCTTAAGAATTTCTTTGCGCTCCTCTTCGGGATCAATTACATATTCAGCTGTAGTCTCAATTGTCTTCATCTCTGCTACAAAAATATAAAATTAAATGGCATATTTCTAAAATCGTATACGCTATAAAAGAATAACACCGGAGTTCGTGAAATGTCTTTCCCATCAGCTATTAAAAAAGAAGTACAAAGTAAGGTTTAAAAATAAGGTTTTCACTTTCTTTCTCTGGCTGTCCGGATTTATTTTTCATCCGTCCCTTACAACTTATGATAGTTGAATGCAATTTGTTAACTCTCTCCTTCAATATGCGTGTATAAAAGCATTACAATCCCCGGATGAAATGGTTGTCTCATTTGACTTTGTTTTAATTTATTATTTACCTTTGAATACTCAACCTACTGCATGCACGATGAAGCCAGGATATCTTAATTTCCGTTACTCCTTGATTTACAAACTGATAAGCTTATGGCTAATTCCCATTACCGGTTTTGCCACCCATCAGCGTGCAGGCGAAATTACCTATCGTCATATTTCAGGCCTCACCTATGAAGCCACCATCATCACCTATACCTTTGCTCCAAGTTCAGCCGACCGTTGTGAGCTTATCATCAACTGGGGCGATGGAGAGAGCGATGTGCTGGTGCGTACCAATGGCCCTCCGGGCACTACACCGGCAAACATCTACTGTCTGCATGTAGGCGAACTCATTTCTTCCGACATCCGCTACAATGTATATGTTGGCACGCATACCTACGCTGCTCCTTCCACGTATACGATATGGCTGGAAGATCCCAACCGCAACCTTGGCATACAAAACATTCCCAATTCGGTGGATGTGCCCTTGTATATTGATAGTAAACTGGTGGTGAATCCGTTTTTGGGCGGCAACAGCTCTCCACAACTCTTATTGCCTCCCATTGACAATGGCTGCGTAGGCGTGCCTTATTTACACAATGCAGGAGCTTATGATCCGGATGGCGACAGCCTGTCGTATAAACTGGTGGTGTGCAGGGGCGCCAATGGCAACAATATACCGGGTTATAAATTTCCCAACGAAGTAGAGCCTTCCGATCCCGGCACATTTACCATCAACAGCCAAACGGGTGATATTGTCTGGGACAGCCCCCCACGGCAGGGTGAATATAATTTTGCCTTTATCATTGAAGAGTGGCGAAACGGCATTAGAATAGGTTATGTAACCCGCGATATGCAGGTAAACATCCTGGCCTGTAACAACCATCCTCCCATACTTTCCGTTACCACCGACACCTGTGTAGTTGCCGGCGACACACTCCGCCTGAAGGTAAGCGCCACAGATCAGGACAACGACAGGATTACCCTTACTGCCGAGGGTGGCCCTTTGCTCCTCCCGGTTTCACCGGCACAATGGCAGCAGCCAGAAGACTCCGTAGGGAGGGTGAGTGCGGTGATGCAGTGGGCTGCCGTATGCGCCCATGTGCGCAAACAACCCTATCAGATGTATTTTAAAGCCATGGATGATGGCTCACCTGTGAAACTCTTCGACCTTAAAACGGTGAACATCACGGTGATTGCACCACGGGTGGAGAACCCCGCGGTAAGCCCCCTGGGCAATACCATGGTGCTTAGCTGGGATCAGCCTGCCTGCATGGATGCTGCCGGGTATAAAATATATCGGCGCACCGGCTCAGGCAGTTTTGAACCTGCAGCCTGCCAAACCGGCCTGCCTCCTGAAACCGGCTATGCACTTATAGCCACCACCAATACCATCAACAATTCGGTATTCATTGACGATAACAACGGTTTTGGATTGGTAAGAGGAGTGCAGTATTGCTACCGTATCGTTACCTGGTATGAGGATGGGTCGGAAAGCATTGCCTCTGAAGAAGTTTGCGCCAGTTTAAAAAAGGATTTACCGGTAATAACCAACGTGGATATATTGAGTACCAGTGAAAACACAGGCGAAATTAAGATTGTATGGAGCAAACCCACGGAACTGGACTCCATACAAACCCCCGGCCCTTTCATTTACCGCCTGTTGCGCTCTGCCGGGTTATCATACACCTCGCCGGTTGAAATTGCAACATTCACCTCACTCGACGACACCACATATGTGGATGAGGGTTTAAATACCAGGACTTCAGCTTATACCTATGCCCTGGAGTTAATCAACAACACTCCGGGCAATGTGTTCTCTGTGGGTTTTACGCCACCGGCCTCGTCCGTATTTCTAACTGCCTCCCCTACTGATCGTCAGGTAAACCTGTATGTGCAGGCCGATGTTCCATGGCTGAACAAGGCTTATGTATTTTATCGGAAAAATGAACTTACCGGTTTGTTCGATTCCATTGGAACCTCAATTACGCCCAACTATAGCGATACCGGCCTGATCAATGACAAGGAATACTGCTATCGTGCACGTACCATAGGAACTTACGGTACACCCGGATATATCGACCCCATACTGAACAATTCACAGGAGCTGTGCAGCCGTCCGATTGACAATGTACCACCCTGCCCGGTTACGCTTGTGGTAGAAGTTGAGTGCGATATACGCGAACTTTTCTTCCGCTGGAACGATCTTTCCCAGGGTTGTGCCCCTGATGTAAAACGGAATTATTTGTATCAGATGGGCAACCCTCACCGGCTTATCGAAAGTTTTCCGGCCAACATATTCAACTATATGTACAAGCCTGCACAAACCATAGCCGGCTGTTTCTTCATGGCAGCCGAGGATGAACAGGGAAATATCGATACCACCAGCTATACCAGCGTATGTACCAGCATTGACGATTGTCCGCGTTACCGGCTTCCCAATGTGTTTACACCCAATAACGACAATTTTAATGATTACCTGGTGCCCTTTCCGGGATATACTTCCGTTGAACGCATCGACCTTCAAATATTCAACCGTTGGGGTGTGGTAGTATTTCAAACGGTTGACCCTGAAATCAGATGGGATGGTAAAGATAAAAACACCAATAAGCCCTGCCCCGATGGTGTGTATTTTTACACCTGCGATGTGTTTGAAGTTATCGGCAGCTATGAAACCCCCGACGATAAAATCGTTAGCAAACGAAGCCTTACCGGCAGCATTCACTTGCTGAGGTAGTTGATGGGTTATGGGGAGCACTTCGTTAAACGCTTAGTGACCAGCCGGGAGACCGGGAAAAAATGCTGATTAAACAAACGAATTAAAGTTAAAAGAGCCTTCTCCCTTCGATGGCCTGAGCGGAGTCGAAGGCAGGAGAAAGTGCCAAAGACGTATAAGGTAGTAAAGGGACTAGGGAGATTAATAAAAAGCTAATTAAACAAACGAATTAAAGTTAGGATAGCCTTCTACTTTCGATGGCCTGAGCGGAGTCGAAGGCAGGAGAAAGTGCCAAAGGCGCAAGAAGCCGGTTGGGTGCAGTTAATTCATCAAGCTGATTTTTGAATTCGCAAAAGGCAGAACAGCCAACGCTGTAAAACACAGCGCAGCCAATCTGCCTTTAACAACAAACATTGAATAGTTTTAGAACAATTTTTCGGCCAGGTCAACCACACGGGCTGAATATCCCCATTCGTTATCGTACCATGAAAGTATTTTCACCGTTTTTCCATTTAACACCATGGTGCTTTGGGCATCAACGATAGATGAAGCGGGATTGTGCACTATATCAATGGATACAATCTCATCTGCGGTATATTCTAAAATTCCTTTCATCGGGCCTTCAGCAGCTTCTTTTAGTGCATCATTGACTTGCTGCTTGGTAACTTCAGTCTTGAGGTTTACCACCAAATCGACCAATGAGCCGGTAGGTGTAGGCACGCGAACAGCCAGGCCATCGAGGCGGCCTTTCAATTCGGGAATAACGATACCCACAGCTTTAGCGGCACCTGTGGTGGTGGGGATTTGCGACAAAGCAGCCGAACGTGCTCTTCGCAGGTCGGAGTGTGGCCCATCGAGTATCACCTGATCATTGGTATAAGAGTGAATGGTAGTTACCATACCATTTTCGATACCAAAACGATCGTTGAGCACTTTGGCTACCGGTGCAAGACAGTTGGTGGTGCATGAAGCATTGGACACGCATTGATCGGTATCTTTCAGATCATGATCATTTACGCCCAATACTATGGTACGGTCGATGGTATCTTTTGCAGGTACGGTAAGAATTACTTTTTTGGCACCATTTTTCAAGTGATCGCCATAACCACCCTTGGCACTCTCCCTGGCACGGAAGATACCTGTGGCTTCTACCACAACATCGGGGGTTTCTGCCCATTGAATGTTGCCCGGATTGCGTTCGGCAGTAACCGGATACCTTTTTCCGTTCACGATTATAGCCGTTTCGTCGAATTCAATTTTTCCGGGAAACTTACCCTGAGTGGAATCGTATTTTAACAGATGAGCCAGGGTGCGGGTGCTGGTTAAATCGTTGATACCCACAACTTCTATATTGTCTCTTTCAAGGGCAATCTTGAAAACATTGCGGCCTATGCGACCAAAACCATTGATACCTAATTTTATTTGAGTCATAATATTTTTTTTGTTTAACAAATTACGTTAAAATTTTGTTTAAGGGAGCACAAAATTACGCAAAAATCAGGCCGGTTTATTGAGGTTAACATTTTTTAGCAATATCTGAAACCTTGGAATTATGAACTAAAATTACCTGCCATATACACAAAATTTCCAAATAGCATGACAGGAAGATTCAAACATATTTATTTTCGTCCTACCTTTGCACCCGATGAAAAATACCCGAAACTTCTGCATCATTGCCCATATTGACCATGGCAAAAGTACGCTGGCCGACAGGCTGCTCGAATTTACCGGTACACTTACCCAACGTCAATCCCAGGGGCAGGTACTCGATAGCATGGACCTGGAGCGTGAACGCGGCATTACCATTAAAAGTCATGCCATTCAGATGGATTACAAATACAAGGGAGGAGATTATAAGCTCAACCTGATTGATACGCCCGGTCACGTAGACTTTTCATACGAAGTTTCCAGATCTATTGCAGCCTGCGAGGGTGCGCTGCTTATCGTTGACGCTACCCAGGGCATTCAGGCTCAGACCATTTCGAACTTATACCTTGCACTGGAACATGACCTGGAAATTATTCCCATTTTGAACAAAATGGATATGATAAACGCCATGCCCGAAGAGGTTGAGGAACAAATTATTGACCTTATCGGCTGCAAACCTGAAGAAATTATCCGGGCAAGCGGCAAAACCGGTGAGGGCGTTGATGACATACTGTCAGCTATTATCGAGCGCATCCCACCTCCCACAGGCGATGAGAATGCACCCCTGCAGGCTTTGATATTCGATTCGGTGTTTAACTCTTTCAGGGGAATCATTGCCTATTTCAGGGTCGTTAACGGAAAGATTCGCCCGGGTGACCATGTGAAATTTTTTGCAACCGGCAAAGAATATCATGCCGACGAAATTGGTGTCCTTAAACTTACACGCCAACCCCGTGAACTGCTTAGTGCCGGAGATGTAGGCTACATTATTTCGGGCATCAAAACCTCACGCGAAGTAAAAGTGGGCGACACCATAACTCATGTGAAAGAGCCGTGTGAAAATGCCATTGCCGGCTTTACCAACGTAAAACCCATGGTGTATGCGGGTATTTATCCCGTTGATGCCGATGATTATGAAGAATTGAGGGCATCCATGGAAAAGCTTCAACTCAATGATGCTTCTCTGGTTTTTGAACCAGAATCTTCTGTTGCTTTGGGATTTGGATTCAGATGCGGATTTTTGGGACTGCTGCATATGGAAATTATTCAGGAGAGGCTGGATCGTGAATTCGATATGGATGTAATTACCACAGTACCAAACGTTTCCTACAAAGCTTACACCACTAAGGGTGAAGTCATAGATGTACACAATCCATCCGGATTGCCGGCACCCAATTATCTTGAACGTATAGAGGAGCCTTATATTACGGCTCAGATAATTTCCAAATCTGAATATATCGGAGCTGTTATGACGCTAACCATAGGCAAGCGCGGCACCCTCAAAAATCAGGTTTACCTTACCAGCGACAGAGTGGAACTTACGGTAGAGTTGCCCTTGGGAGAGATAGTTTTCGACTTTTACGATAAGCTCAAGAGCATTTCAAAGGGATATGCTTCTTTTGATTATCACCTGAGTGGCTATCAACCGGCCAAACTGGTAAGGCTCGACATATTGCTCAATTCTGAACCGGTAGATGCACTCTCTACACTTATCCACTTTGACAATGCTTATGATTTTGGCAAGCGTATATGTTCCAAGCTAAAAGAACTTATCCCCCGACAACAATTTGACATCGCCATACAGGCTGCCATTGGAGCCAAAATAATCGCACGCGAAACAGTAAAAGCCGTGCGCAAGGATGTTACCGCCAAATGCTATGGAGGCGACATCAGCCGGAAGCGCAAGTTGCTTGAAAAACAGAAAAAAGGCAAAAAACGTATGCGTCAGGTTGGAAATGTAGAAGTACCGCAGTCAGCATTCCTTGCGGTGCTTAAACTGGATTAAATCTTAAGGTGTTACAAATCAATTAATTTATGCTTAACCGCGTAAATAATTACTTCTATTATATTTTTAGCATCTACCTTGGTCATTAAATTGGCGCGATGCTTTTCGACGGTTCGGCTACTGATGAAGAGGTTATCGGCTATCTCTTTGGTTGGCAACCCCTTACAAACCAACTTGAGCACTTCCAGTTCCCTTTCCGAAAAACTCACCACCTCCTCTGTTTTCTCCCGTTGCATCTCGTTGTTCCGGAATATAGAAATCAGGCGGTTTATCAATTCAGTACTGATGTAGCTGCGATTGCCGGCAATCATATCTACTGCCTTTTCAAACTCTTCAATTTCATTGAGGTTGATATTGTTCAGCTCATCACTTTCCACCAGATCGGGTTTGGTTGGGGTAAGCACACCCAGCAGGCTGGTTTTTCCTTTCACCCTGATGCCCTCAATACCATATAGCTCACAGGCAATCAACGATTTATCCTTATGGATGGCATTGAATCGCATGTAGATTTCTTTTTCCATTCCGCGCAGGCAACGGTTAATGCGGGCAAGTGCAATGGGTCTCTCCTGCTCAGCGATGATGTCTGCAAAACTCATATTAAGCAACTCATTGCGGGTATAACCCAACATATCAAGCAGGCTGGGATTGGTTTCTATAAAAGAATCGCCCTGATAAATATAAATTCCATAGGGCGAAATCATGGAAAGCGCTATAAACTTCTCTTCATTTGCTTTGCGGAAGGCTTCGGCCTTTCTCAACCGGGTTTCGATGGAGGTAAGCAACTCATCGTATTCAAATGGTTTAACGATGTAATCGTCGGCGCCCAGTTGCATACCATAACGGATATCCTTAAGTTCGCTTTTGGCAGTCAGAAAAACAAAAGGAATCATGGAAGTGGCCGGACTTTCTTTAAGCACATTAAAGACATCGTAGCCGTTGATCTCATTCATTGAAATATCACATAATATCAAATCGGGCATTATTTCAAATGCCTTTTGTATGCCTGCAGCACCGTCGTTGGCATGGGTAACCAAATACCCTTTTACTCTTAGCAGATTCGATATGGTAATGGCTAAAGAGTGGTCATCCTCTATCAGCAAAACTTTTGTACCAACATGTTCTTTGTTCATCTCAAAATCTTTTTCATAAAAGCATCAAACCGGGATATCTACCCTGACTACTGTACCTTTACCCGGCGTGCTTTCTATTGAAATTTCTGCTTTATGCAATTTAATACATTCAGCCACCACGGCGAGTCCCAGGCCTGAACCTTTTATCATGCCGGCATTGGATGCGCGATAAAACGGCTCATAAATAAATTTCATATCTGCCGGAGGGATGCCTATACCCTGATCACTAATCTCAAAACTCAGCCAGCCTTTATGGTTAAATCCTATTGTAAAAACAACTTCCGAGCTTCGTTCTGAAAAAATCAGGGCATTTTGCAACAAATTGGACAATATATTTTTGAGCAGGTATTCATCCACCACCATATGTGGGATAATACCATTGATCTGCATTTTTACCCGGTCTTGAATCAGGGTCATTTCCGAACATTCCTTCACCAGTGACTGGCAAAACCCGATTATATTGAGCAAGGCAGGCTTTAATTCCAGCTTACCTTTCCCGGCTGCATCCACGATGGTTACTTTATCCAGCACCCGCAGCAGCGATTTTACCGCCATTTTGCTTAGTTCAAATGCATCGTCAAGGGTTTGCTTATCCAACTCCAACCCGTGAGATTCAAGTAACTGAAGATTGCTGTAAATGATGGAAAGAGGTGTGCGAAATTCGTGAGAAACATTGGATATATACCTGGATTTCACTTCACTCAGTTCCCTCTCGTGTTTGAGGGTGGAGCGAATGGCTACCTGACTTGTCCTGCGTTC
>JAQVEI010000559.1 GCA_028697695.1 Lentimicrobiaceae bacterium | reverse complement strand
ACGGTCGGAGATATTGGCTGTCCAGCGATCAAACTGGGGGGCCCATGAACTCATTCCCCATTTCAGGATTTTACAGGTCGGATGGCCACTCAATCGCAGGGCCACATGGCCCAGGGCGGCGGTCTGACCTGTATAACAAGCGACTACAATAGGTTTCGAACCTGCATTTTTAGCCATTTCAACAATATTGGGTAAGGTCGTATTAATGGCACCCTGTATATGACCGGTTGCAAAATCGGCTGCCGAACGTAAATCGATTATGTAAAAGTTGGTTGGAGCCGCTGCAACATCTTTAGCATCGATGGTCCATTGCGATGTCATATGGTTCAGATCCAAATTGTTGGCTTTCATATAATCGGTCATTTTTTTAAAATGATCAATTTTTACTTCCTCAACCGGGTCGATACACGATGTGAGACCAAAGGAAAAAACTAAAACTGACAAAATCAGTGTTTTGAATAAAATTGTGGTTTTCATAAAATATTTATTTTTAAAAGGTGTTTGAAGTGAAAAATCAACCTCCGCATCCGGCACCCGGGGTTACAGCTACGGCATTCGGGTCTTGATGGGGATTAAATGCAGTATAGCCGCCTTCCAGGTTGTAGACATTGGTATAACCTAATTGCATAAGAGTTTTGGCGGCTAAAATCCCCAATGCTCCATCTGAACTGTATAGAATAATTTCCGATTTTTTTTCGGGAGGATAAATGTATTGCTCCGACCAGAATCCGGCATCCCCGATTTTAAATTCCAAGATACCTCTCGGAATCGATACCGAACCGGGAATATTGGAGGTATAGTAGTCGGACGGCTGACGGATATCGATGAGATAATAGTCTCCTCCGGTATCAATTTTAGTCTGTAATGTTTTTACTGAAAGCTGGTTAATATCCGATCTGCAATCAGCAGCCATCTCTCCGCCATTCTCGTAAATGCCCCGGCAGGAATAAAATTGCCCGGTCAGCACGAGTAACATAATCAATTGAATTATCTTTTTCATGGGTTCTACTTATTAAAATGCACTGAATTTACCGGTACGCTCATTCCACTTCACAAACCAATACCAAAGGCCCAATAATACGACGATCAGCAGGAAAGCACCATCATATCCCAGGTAATCGGGAAGATAATGACGGAATTTTGCACTTTGAGGCAAAACACCGTCGACCAGTGGTACGAGAAATTTTGAAGAAAGAGGCATAAACAAGACCATGGCCAGTGCCGAAAACCATAATTTAATCTGTCCCTCGCCTACTCTCCAGAGCGTTCCTACCGCGCAGCCTCCCGCCACCGTCATCCCGACTCCGAAAACAAAACCGCCTATTCCGGCTTTGGCCCAGAAATGCGGAAAAACCCAGGTAAGTTCGCGGGCTCGTAAACCGGCCTCACCCATCGCGCCAATTCCAAAGTATTTAATAACGGTAAAGCCTATCAAACTTACCAGTAAACCGGCAATTACACCTACTGATCCCTGCGATTCGCCACTCATGAACGGATCTCTGAAGGATTTCACAATACAGAAACGAGAACGTTGCGAAATCAGTCCCATTAATCCGGCAATAAGAATGAACCAGGTCATGACCGGGTTAGATTTCACATAACCGTACGACAGTACGATCACACCCAGCACAACCACCATTCCAACATAAATCTGCCACTGCCCCTTACCCGGTCCGGCGGCAAGATAGGTATAACTTTTGCCCGAACTCCAGCCCGGTTTATTCTCCATTTCCCATATCAGGTATTTCAGTGCTAATATCACTCCTATAAACATACCTGCTGTGAAAATCAAAGCTCCACCCGACAAGGCAGGAACTCCACTGAAAAAGGAGCCGATCGAACAGCCAATACCTACAGTGGCTCCGACTGCCATCAGCGCTCCGCCTAAAAAACCTTTGATCATTTCCCCCCGGGGAGGCACACGTAAAGCAAACTCCTTTGAAAACAATGCTCCGGCAAACGATCCCAGCACAATAAGTACTACCAGCATACCATAATTATTCTGACTAACGGGTACTACTGCTTCGCCGAAAATTCCGGTCACCGAGTACAGATTATCGCCTACATTGGTTAAGCCGCCACTAGCACCCCAGGGACTTTTGATGGCAAACAACAGGATATTAAGCAGCCCCAGTACAATGCCGCCTACCCAAACCGGCCAGTGTTTACCAAAAAAGGTATTGAACAACTCCAGCAACGGATGTTTTTCTTCCGATGACATTACTTTCCCTCCTATGCTTTTTTCACTAACATACGGTTCACTCCACCTTCCAGATCGGAGATCCCGAGGCATTCGTTTCCAGTCTTGGCGCACCAGCTCGGCAAATCGGTTTTGGTTCCCGGATCGGTGCCGAGAACTTCCAGTACTTCTCCTGACTTAAGCTCTTTCATTGCTTTTGCAATTTTCATCATGGGCATTGGGCACGACAGGCCTTTACAATCTAAGGTCATTTTGATTTCCATATTATTGAAATTTTTAGTTAATGAATCACTGGCAAAGATTGTGATATTTTGCACAGCCACAATGAACAAGATTGACTACGAAAGATTGTATAAATATATTTCGTGTTTTGATATAAAACCAACTAAAGAGACCTTTGATTTTTTAAGAGGCATCATCTACATCTTATGCCTAAGACATAACCCG
>JAQVEI010000558.1 GCA_028697695.1 Lentimicrobiaceae bacterium | reverse complement strand
TTGCGCTCAGTTTTGGCCGAAAAATCAACCCAAAGTTAAGCAGTGTGGGCGCGATCGACGGTTTGCAGGCCGAATACAGGCAAGGCGCCTTTACGATTGGTGCTGTGGGTGGCGCGCGTCCTGATTACAGAGATTACAGCTTTAATTTTAACCTGACGCAATTTGGGGGCTATATCAGTCATCAGGTCAATTCAAAAAATGGCTTAGTACAAACTACGCTTTCGGTGATGGAGCAGCAAAACAATGGCCTTACCGACAGAAGATTTCTTTATATGCAGCACTCCAATACGATCTTTTCGGGATTGTATTTTTTTGGTTCTGCTGAATTTGAGTTGTATAAAAAAAACTTGGATGTAACATCTGACCGCAGCGCACTGACCAATCTTTACCTGATTTTAAGGTATAAATTTAGCAGAAAAATCTCTGCAAGTATCTCTTTCAACAACAGAAATAACATCATCTACTACGAAACTTACAAGGACATTATAGCACGGTTATTAGAGAAAGAAATGCTGCAAGGCTACAATCTCAGGCTTACCTACAAGCCAATAAAACTACTGACAATTGGTGTAAGTGCAGGCTACCGCGAGAGGAAATCAGATCCCAGATCATCAAAGAATCTTTATTCCTTCGTTTCGATAGCCAGAATCCCCGGCACACAACTTTCGGCAAGTCTGACGCATACCTACCTTGAAAACGCCTATCTCAAGGGTAATATTTTCAGTGGGATGTTTTATCAGTATTTGAATGAAGGCAGAATTTCGCTGGGTTTTGGCTACCGCTATGTCAATCAATCCTACTTTGATATGCTTAGCAAGCTGAAACAGCATATGGGAGAGATTAACATGAATGTTCAGCTAACGCGAAAACTTTCTGGCGGCATCTATTATGAAGGCACGTTTGAGTCTTCCTCAAATTATCACCGACTTTACGTAACGGTATCGCAGCGTTTTTAGGCAAATGACCTGATAAAACTCATCAAATTCAAACATTAAAGTGGCTTATCGTAACGAATAGCAATTTGCGCTCCTTTGTTTGGTTTGCTTGCAATCAACAATTGAAATCCTAACAACTGACAGGCCTTTTGAACAATGGATAAACCCAATCCATCGCCCTGCTCCCTGGTGTTTATAGCCTGTTGCGACCGGTAGAAGGGATTAAATATCTTTTGTTGTTCCTCGGGATCAATACCAATACCTTCGTCTTTTATGCTGAAAATAAAGTCTTTTCCATCTTCTGGGAGTTCTATTTCGATGGTTCCGCCTGCGGGAGAATATTTTATGGCATTAGAAATCAAATTTTCAAAAATGATACTGATCAGAAAAGGGTCTGTTTGCAATTCGAGATTTTGCTCGGGCACAAAATTTATCACAAGGTTTTTCTCCTTTATATGTTGCGCGAAGCGCTGAATTATGTCATCAGTAAGAGTTACAAGCGACACAACAGCCTGTTGCTTTCTGTATTTGGTGCTGTCGAAACGCGCCAAAAGCAAGAGTTGGTCAACAATAGCACCCATGCGGTTTATTTCGAGAACTGTTTCGTGGATGGTTTGTTTAAATTCTTCCTCACTGCGGTTTTTTCTGACAAGCACTTCCAAAGTGCCTTTTAACACGGCTAAGGGTGTTTTTAATTGATGGGCAGCATCCGCCGTAAATTGTTTTTCGCGTTGCATGCTGCTCTCAATACGATCTAGCAAGGCATTAATAGCCATCACAAGTTCAAACAATTCATCCTTGTGAACAGGAATTGGAATGCGCTGATTGAGGCTATCCCGCTGGATGGTTCGCGCTTTGCGGGTAATAATATTTACGGGTTGTATGCTCTTGCCGGCCAGATAGCGGGCAATAAAATAAAGCACAATTAATAGAAAAGGAAAGCTTGTTAATAAGATAGTGCGCAGTATGTTGAGTGTTTGCAGCTGTCCGGCTATAGGCAAGGCCGCAACGATATACCCCTCAACAGTGTTGTTGCGGATAATGGGTAATACTTTAGCCCTGATTGGCTGGTTATTTAAGCTGGTATTATAGGCTTTTTGCCCGGTTTTTTCATAGTTGAAACTCAGGCTCTCGCTCTTCAGGTTGGGCGATTTGTCGCTGAGCGTTCCATTTTTGTTACGCACTTCAATAAAAAGTGGTGTAACATCAGCCTCCAGGTGTTCACGTTCCTCCCATTCCATCTTGTTTATAAACCGAATATTTCCGTTTTCAATCGTAACCTCTTGGGTATGCTTAACACAGGCGGTATAAAGTTGCCTGTCGATGTTGTGATAAATGGATGCCTCAATGATGATGTAAATCAAGGCAAAAACCAACAGAATCAGGCTGGCAGTAGCGCCAATGTAGTTTGATGCAATTCTGTTCTTATAGGATATAGGTCTCATGTTTCGCGCATAATGTAACCGATTCCTCTTACTGTTTGAATGTAGGCTTCATGATCGTCTGCTCCAATTTTTTTTCGGAGTGAATTGATAAAAACATCAATCACAGAGGTGTTGTAATCGAAATGAATATCCCACACTTTTTCTAAAATTAAAGTTCTGCGGCACACCTGATTTTTATTTCTCAGCAAATATGCTAAAAGCGAAAACTCTTTTTGGGTGAGTAAAATTTCCTGCCCCTCTTTGAAGACCTGATGGGTAGCTGTATTTA
>JAQVEI010000557.1 GCA_028697695.1 Lentimicrobiaceae bacterium | reverse complement strand
CTTTTGCGTTAGGCGTTCTGTACCTTTTGGGTGACCGGGTGCCCTCTTCTTTGAAAATTTTCCTCACTGTACTTGACATTGCCGATGACCTGGGTGCTGTGCTGGTAATAGCTTTTTTCTATACCAGCGATATAAATACTACGAGCCTGCTAACAGGAGCCGGCTTCATGGTAGTGCTTATCGGAGCAAACCTTATTGGCGTACGGAATACTTTGTTTTATGGAATCATTGGCATAGGTGGCCTTTGGCTGGCCTTCCTGATGTCGGGCGTACATGCAACCATTGCAGCAGTGTTGGCCGCCTTTACCATTCCGGCAAACGTGAAATATAAGGAACAGTCGTTTGAACGAAAACTTAAAACATTGATGACGCTATTTCGCAATGCAGATGTGGATAATTCACCCACGGTAACTAAGAAGCAGCAACAAATTCTTGAGAAAATCAGGTATATATCCAAACATGCCATCACTCCACTACAGCAGCTTGAACACTCAATGCACCCCCTGGTTGCATTTATAATTTTACCCATCTTCGCATTGGCCAATGCCGGAATTGTACTTTCATCAGAAATTTTAAATCACCTTACCAGCAATGTAACTATAGGTGTGTTTTTGGGATTGCTCGCAGGCAAACTTACCGGAGTGGTAGGATCGGTTCTTTTGCTCACCCGTCTTAAGGTGGCATCTTTACCCAGTGATTTTAGTCTCAGACATCTGATAGGAACAGGTTTTCTTGCTGGCATTGGTTTTACCATGTCATTGTTCATATCAGAACTTGCATTTAGAAATAGCCTTTACACCGAAGAAGCGAAAATGGGTATTTTAATGGCTTCACTGGTGGCTGGCCTCGCTGGATATTTCATCTTACGATCGGGGAAAAAAAGCACACAATAAGCTCATAAGTTTTTAAGTTGTCTCACAATCTGATTGCCAGTATTAATGTTATACCCTTCAGAAAACCAGGTAATTTCACCATTGGGGTTGATTACAACCACTACAGGCAATAAAAAAGCATTGCTTACTGCGCTGGCATGATTAACCGCTGCAGCAATTTCTCCCATGTCATCGTAACCTAAAATTGAATTATCCGGCAGGTCCCGATATATGTTGCCGGAGTCAAAATTGGATGTTAATTTATTTTCCGCCACCAGCGCTATTGTTTTGCCTTCCCATTTATCCAGGGTACTTTTAACCTTACCCATGTCTTTTATTAAATGTTTTGCAGGCTCTGTTTCGGGGTCGAGAATTATTATTATAAGCCCGTTTTTATTCGCAAATTGATTCAGTTTCAGTGGCTCATTGGTTTTTAACAGACTAAATCCGGAATGCAGATTCATAGTTTTTAACTCCCGGGATGTTTCAGCAGCAGAAACCATGCGAACAGGTACTTCAACCGGATTGCCTGAGGTTACTTTAAAAGAAGTTATTTCGGAATTTACCTCTCCCTCTTTGCCCCGATGGCCGGTAACCAGGCGGTAAAATCCGGTATCCATGGTAAGGCTTACCGGAAAATTCTTCATGCGTTGATCGTTCTCATAGTCAAGTGTTCTGAAACTGCCCTTTTGGTAGTTTGCCAGAGTAAAGTGTGAATAATAGCCGGGAACAAAATCGGGGTCGTCCGATAAATTTTTGAGTATTACCGTTCCGCTTAAAGGCTCACCGTGGGCTAAAACACCCTGTCTTACATCATGCCATCTCCCATTTAACCAATACTGAGGCCGTTCAGTTGCAGGTTCCAGCCTGCCAGCTATTCCGAAGCTACGGCATATGGCAACAAACAGTAAATCTAAAGAGTATTTGTCTGCCCGCCCCAGTTGTAACATTCCTTCAATTGGTAAAGGTTGACCGTAGTAATTGTGCAGGGTGTCTGTAATAATATTATCCGTAATCCAGTTGTGTATATTTAACGGATTTGACCGAAAACTTTCTACCTGCCGGGCATCAAAATATTGCTGAATGAAGCTACGCCAGGGTGTAATGAATTCACGGCCAATGCGTGGAGCAAGCAATCCTGATTGATACACTTCTGCAGATATTGTGGGGGTAAGTGATGAATAGGATACCATAGCCTGAAGGTGATCCATTAAAATAGCTGCCTGTATGTCATGGAAATCTTTTTCAGACAGCGATTCCAAAAGTTTAATTCCGGGTGTAATTTGTCCGGGAGAAAGAATTTGAATGAATGATAGAATCTCCGGCCAATTGCCGCGGCTTAACGCGATGTACTTCCACAGTGTTTGGATATCATTCCCTTTATCTTTAAATTTTTGTGCAAACGTAACCGAGTCAATAAAAGTTGCGATGTAGCTGTTTCTGATGGAATCTTCTTCAGAAAGTCGACGCCGGTGCGCATTCATATCCAGTTCCACGGCATCTTCCGCTTTTGGCGGTTGGGGCGGGTTGAAAATATATTGTCCACCCGGCAGAAAATCATTTGTATCTTTAAGTACCAGAGTCAGGGTATCGGTTAAACCGGCTCTTGCAATTGCATTGGCCGATTTACTATTCCAATAAGCATGAATAAGCAAGTCGCCAAATCCTGTAGTAACGGTAGCACAACCATTTTTAGTGGTTGGCATGGCGGCTATGGGGTAAAATTCGGCATAGTTGTATAAGCCAAACTCCACAGTTGCGTCAGCGATAGGTTTGA
>JAQVEI010000556.1 GCA_028697695.1 Lentimicrobiaceae bacterium | reverse complement strand
AGGCGCTATCATACTTAAAGACAATATGTTATAAATTTTTATTCATCAGGATGAAGTGTTTCCGGGCTTACCCTCTATGAAAGTCTCAATTTAAATGCGATGCCCACATTGATTTTGATTTGCTTTATGCCTTGCTTAAACTTTATGATATTCCTTTTGTTAGTACTTTAAATCAAATTTATTAACAAATTAAAACCGAAAGAATATGTCAACATCTAATGCACATGCACAATGGAAAGGAACCATCAAAGAAGGTAAAGGCACGATGAAGTTTACGGGTTTTGAGGGTGGTTATACTTTTGCTTCCCGTTTTGAGAACGGCAGCGGCACCAACCCTGAAGAACTTATTGGCGCCGCACACGCCGGCTGCTATTCCATGTATTTGTCATTGCTGCTTACCGAGGAAGGCCTGAATCCCGAAAGTATAGATACACGCGCCACCGTAACTATTGGCAAAGATGATTCAGGACCACATATTACCGATATAAAACTGGAATGCAAGGTTAAATGTGACGGCCTGGACGATGCAAAACTTCAAAAGCTGGCTGCAACTACAAAGGAAAAATGCCCCGTTTCAAGATTATATGCCGGAGGCACAGCACAAATTTCAGCCCATGCAACATTGCTAAAATAATCTCCTAATCAAAGGTAAATGCCACACATCGAAATTATTTCCGCCAGTGTAAGAACCGGACGGAACAGTCATAAAGTTGCTCTTTATTTTAGTAATTATCTGGAGTTAAATAAACTCGCAACAGCTCATATTCTCGATCTAAATACGTACAATTTCCCCATATTTAATGAAAGGTTGAGTTTTCAGGAATCGCCCTCAGATAAAGTACTCGAGTTTTCGAATAAAATAAAAGCAGCCGATGGTGTGATCATCATTACCCCTGAATATAATGGCGGGTACCCTGCCAGCATAAAGAACGTGATAGACCTGTTATACGCAGAATGGCAGCGGAAGCCGGTAGCCATTTCAACGGTTTCCGATGGTATTTTCGGAGGAACACAGGTCATCACTTCTTTGCAATTTTCTTTATGGAAAATAAAAGCCTGGACCGTTCCGGCTATGTTTCCTGTGCCGAATGTGATAAATGCTTTCGATGACCATGGAGTGCCTGCCGACAAAGAAAGAACAGACAAACGTGCAGCAATCTTTATCAAGGAACTTCTTTGGTGTATTGAAGCGAAGAAAAGAATGGACCCTGACAGAACAGGTACGCTGTTTCTATGTTTGTAAAGTTGAACATACTCAATACCTTCCTCTGAAGAATTACGCCTTCTTTGCAGCTAATCACCTGTGCACGGAAACGTTCTTAAATATTTTCAGTAATTCTTGTAACCTTTTCATCCCTGACTGACTCTATTGGTTTATAACCCATAAAACCAATTGAAATGAAAAAGTTTAAAATGTCAATGCTGATTTCGGGTGCAGTTATTCTCGCCCTTGCTTTCAGTATTTCTGTAAGTGCCCAACAAACCCTCTCTCTTTCCGATGCCGAAATTGCTTCTATTGCAGTTACTGCCAATCAAAACGATAAAGCAAGGCTAATCCGGGCCAAGACCATGTTGCGAAAGGAGGTTGAAAAGTCGTACTCTGCCGATGAGATTTTTGAATTTAATCTTATTTACTGTGATGCAATGGTGGAAAAAGTAATGAAAGCGATAAAAAAACCGGCACTTTAATGTTACTATATACCCTTAATAAACAGCATTGTGGCAGATGCAGCCCGGAAGGCCATTAAAGGGATTAAACATTTTGAAACAAACAAGGTTAATAACTGAACTTCACCTTCTATGAAGTAGATTATCAGCTTTAAAAAGGGACAATCAGGGATGAACCATCATTTATATGTAATTTCCACATTTATACATATCATAGCGGCATGCATATGGCTTGGAGGTATGTTTTTCTTAATACTGGCTTTTATTCCGGGCATCAAAAATCATCCGGAAAAGACAGATCTCATAGCCAATGTATCCCTAAAATTCAGGCCTGCCGGCTCTGTTGTTTTAGCCCTTTTGCTGATTACCGGAATATATCAGTTAGAAGTCAGGGGTGTGCAATGGTCGTGGGCATATTTTACCGGCTCATTTTTTGGGAAGGCAGCAGGCCTAAAAATCCTCGTTTTCATTGGCATTGTTCTCATCAGCATCTTTCATGACTATTACCTGGGTAATCTGGCCATTAAAGCATGGAAATTAAACCCGGAACACGAAGCCACCCGGAAATTAAGAAACATCTCACGCATGATGGGACGCATTGGTTTTCTACTGGCAGTATTGGCTGCACTTCTGGGCGTGTTGTTGGTTAGAGGGTGGTAAGCCGGAGGTTTATAGTCAAAAACCATGCTATAACGGGATGTATTAAATAACTCAAAAAGAGCTGTTTAAAAAAGGTACCAAAAGCGGGTAGCAAAGCCTACAAGGGCAGGAACATTAATTTACAGGGTGGTTTACTTACCTCTCCCCTGTATTACAATAAGCATGGTGTATATGAGTATTTTAAAATCCATAGCCAATGACATATTTTCGATGTAGAGGATGTCAAACTTCAGGCGTTCTACCATTTGTTCAACATTTTCTGCATAACCATATTTCACCTGTCCCCATGATGTAATGCCGGGCTTTACCTTTTGCAGCAGCC
>JAQVEI010000555.1 GCA_028697695.1 Lentimicrobiaceae bacterium | reverse complement strand
AATTTTGCAAAAACATATGAAGAACATCTTAAAAATGGATGTGAATAGGTGAAATATGATTAGATTAGGTATTGATATCGGGGGGTCCGCTATCAAGGCGGCATTGGTAAATCTTGATACAGGAGAAATTGTTTCTGATACTTTAAGAGCGAAGAACAATATAGAAACAAAGCCCCATGATGCTGCTGCTAATATTTTGCGAATAATGCGAAAGCTGGACTATAGCGGGCCACTCGGAGTTGGGTTTCCGGGCAGGTTAGTGAAAAATGTTTTACACAAGGCTCCTAATTTGCATCCAGAATGGCTGAATAACGATTTGACAGTCTTTTTTGAAGAAAACACGAAATCAAAAACCGTTGTTCTGAATGACGCAGATGCTGCTGCGCTTGCCGAACTTAACTTTGGCGATCCGCAAATAAAAATGACAACCCGTACAATGTTTCTAACGCTAGGTACAGGTATTGGTTCTGCTTTGATCTTGAATGGACAAATTTGGAATGATACCGAATTTGGACAACTTATTTTCGAAGGAAAAAGGACGATGGAAAATGTAGGTGCTGCGGCTGTAAAGCGGATTGAAGGTCTAAGCTGGAAACAATGGGGAATTCGTCTCAATAGTGTTTTGGAAAAATACGATTTTTACTTTAGTCCTGAATTGTTTGTGCTTGGCGGGGCGATTAGTTCTAGTCTGGATCAGTTCCAAAGATATCTCGATTTTCCTGAAGAAAAAGTTATAGCTGCAAAACTTGGCAATGATGCCGGCATTATTGGTGCGGCAATGGCAACCGAAAAATCGAACTAATTAAATAAATCTATAAAAAACAGGCTTGTCACATTTCGAAAAGCCTGTTTTTTTAATACAGCGGAACATTTAATCAATCATTTAAGCGACTGTAAGTAAAGTTTAAGTCCTTAAATCTTTTTATCAATTTGTCGTTTATGGCATCAGGTTTCATGCGCCAACCCCAGTTTCCTGAAGCGATACCAGGATTATTCATGCGGGATTTGGAATCTAAGCCTAACACGTCTTGCATCGGCACCACACACAAGTTTGCCACGGAACGGAAAGCAGCACGCATCATAACCCAGGCAATATCTTCGTCGTTGTTATCAAGGTACTTGTGCATGAAGTTCTTATTCTTTTGTTCGGCGTTGATATACCAGCCTTTGGCGGTTTCGTTATCATGCGTGCCTGTGTAACAAACGCTATTTATGGTGTAGTGATGGGGCAGGAAATCATTGTTTGGATCACCATCAAAGGCAAATTGTAAAATACGCATACCCGGTAAATTGAAATTTTCACGTAAAGCCACTACATCAGGTGTGATGTACCCAAGATCTTCAGCAATAATGGGTAATTCAGGATATTTTGCCTGAAAGGCATTAAATAAAGCTTCGCCGGGAGAAGGGATCCATTCGCCAATAACAGCGTCTTCGTTGCCAAAAGTTATATGCCAGGCGGCAGCGAAACCCCTAAAGTGATCAATACGTACTAAGTCAACAAGTTTTAACGTCGCTTCCAAACGTTTTACCCACCAGGCATAATTTTCTTCGTCATGGGCAGGCCAATTGTAAAGCGGATTTCCCCAAAGTTGCCCCTTTGGGCCAAAAGCATCAGGTGGTACACCAGCGACTAATGTAGGTTGTAAATCCTCATCCAGCAAGAAAAGTTCTGGCCGCGACCAAGCGTCAGCACTGTCAAAAGCGATGACAAACGGCATGTCCCCGATAATCTGAATGTCTTTGCTGTGCGCGTATTGACGAAGGTCAGACCATTGCTTGAAAAACAAAAACTGGATAAATTTTTGATGGAATATTTCTTTTGTTAATCGAACTCTTGTTTCGCGCAAAATATTATCATCACGGAATTTTAGGGGTATCAGCCAATCAGACCAGGCCACATTCCCCTGGCTTTCTTTAATAGCCATAAACAAAGCATATTCGTCAAGCCAAATTTTACTTTCATCAAGAAAAGCTTGATACTCATCTTGTAGGGCAGGCGGCATACCTTCATCAGCTACACGCTTGCTAATTTCAGACAGCAAATTGCTTTTCCAAGTGATTACACTACCAAAATCAACATTTTCTGTTGGAAATTGTGGAAGATTACTTAGATCCTGTTCATCAATTAGTCCAAGTTCAACTAGTCCATCCGGACTAATCAAATAGGGATTACCCGCAAAGGCCGAAAAACATTGATAAGGTGAATCGCCATATCCTGTGGGTCCAAGTGGTAATATTTGCCAATATTTTGTGCCAGTATCTGCTAAAAAGTCAATCCATTTATAAGCTTCTGGTCCCAAATCACCAATGCCATAGGGTCCTGGCAAGCTGGTTGGGTGTAATAGTACGCCAGAGGCGCGTTGTTTAATCATCTTTTATGCCTCATCTATAAGTGTTGTATTTTCAGGAATATCAGGATTTATAAGATTTAGATATGCTTGCGCATATGTTATTGCAGAATGATGCCAACTGAAATCTTGCGCCATCGCATTTCGTTGGATTTGCGTCCAGATTACTTTATCGGTGAACAAGGACAATGCTTTTGCTAATGTTTGAGAGAAATCTTCTACCGAAAACTGATGTGAAAGAAAACCAGTTACTTTATCCAATCCGTCGGAATAATCGAAAATTGAATTCTTAAGACCGCCA
>JAQVEI010000554.1 GCA_028697695.1 Lentimicrobiaceae bacterium | reverse complement strand
CCTTTTCTTTTAAAAAAAAGGTAAAAAACTGCGGTGCAACGGTTGGTTGCTACCGCAGTTTTAGCATTTTAAAAGTCAAAGTTAAAAATTAAAGATATGGAACTTATCAATCCTGGCATAGGTTTGATTTTCTGGATGACGCTTGCTTTCGGCATTCTGTTGTTTATACTTGGAAAATTTGTCTGGCCTCCGGTATTGCGTTCGCTAAAAGAGCGTGAAGAATCTATTGAGTTGTCACTTCATCAGGCCGAAAAAGCCAGGGAAGAGATGAAAACCATGCTATTCAACAATGAGAAGCTCAGGCTTGAAGCCGAACATGAACGGGACCTGCTTATTCAGGAAGCCCGGGAATTGCGCGACAAGCTGATTGAAGAAGCCCGCGTTAAGGCCAACGAAGAAGCCAACCGCCTTATAGAAAATGCCAGAGAGCGTATACATTTTGACAAGATGGCTGCTATCACTGACCTGAAAAACCAAATTGCAACGCTTTCTATTGATATAGCCGAGAAATTATTGCAGAGCGAACTTTCTGAACCCGCAAGACAAAAGGAGTTTATTCAAAAATCTTTGGATCAGATTAATCTGAACTAACCATGATAAATACGCGAATAAGCCAGCGATATGCCAAAGCACTGATTGACCTGTCTATAGAAAGTCATTTGCTGGAAGAGGTATACAATGACATGAACAGGCTTGAGTCGGTTTTTGAAAGTAATCCGGATTTCAGGCATATGCTCAACAGCCCACTGATTAGAGATGAAAAGAAAATAAAGATTATACATGAAATTTTTAAGGATTCTTTGCAGCCGCTTACCGTCAAATACCTGGAACTGATTATCCATAAACGGCGCGAATCGCATCTGGATGAAATTTCAAACGCCTTCAATAAGCTGTACAGAGAGCATAAAAATATCCGGCTGGTTTATGTAACATCGGTTGTTCCGCTCGAAGAAAAAACAAGGAATGAGATCAAAGATATTGTAGCCGGTGATTCCGGAGCCAGTGTTACGCTGGTTGAAAACATTGACCCCTCACTTATTGGAGGTTTGATTGTAAAAGTTGAAAATACGCTGTTTGACGATAGCGTACGCAGAAAGCTGAAAGACCTGCGCAAAGAATTCAGCAGTAATGTATTTAAAGGTTCATTTTAATTGAGATAATCCATGGCTGAAATTAAACCCGCTGAAGTATCGGCAATTCTCAGACAACAGCTTTCCGGTTTTAAATCTGAGGCACAACTTGATGAAACGGGTAGTGTACTCACCGTAGGAGATGGCATTGCTCGTATTTACGGGCTGAACAACGTGCAATCGGGAGAGTTGGTAGAGTTTGAAGCATCAGGAGTCAGAGGTATAGTGTTAAACCTTGAAGAAGATAACGTAGGTGTAGTTTTGCTGGGCGATGCCCCCGAGATAAGTGAAGGCGACCAGGTGAACCGCACCCGTTTGATTGCTTCTATACCTGTGAGCGAAGGCATGCTGGGCAGGGTAATTAATATGGTGGGTCAGCCTATTGATGGCAAGGGGCCCATAGAAGGCGAAACATTTGAAATGCCATTGGAACGTAAAGCTCCTGGGGTTATTTACCGTCAGCCTGTGAACGTACCTTTGCAAACCGGCATTAAAGCCATTGACGCCATGATTCCCATAGGTCGTGGGCAACGTGAGCTGATTATTGGCGACCGGCAAACCGGAAAAACTGCCATAGCCATTGATACCATCATCAATCAAAAAGAGTTTTACGATAAAGGAGAGCCCGTTTACTGCATATATGTAGCCATAGGTCAAAAAGGCAGTTCTGTAGCCAATATTGTACAAACCCTTGAACAAAAAGGCGCCATGGACTATACCGTGGTGGTAGCTGCTACAGCCAGCGATCCAGCGGCCATGCAGTTTTATGCCCCATTTGCCGGTGCTGCCATTGGCGAATATTTCAGAGATACCGGTCGTCCGGCCCTCATTATTTACGACGATTTGTCGAAACAGGCTGTAGCCTATCGCGAGGTGTCGCTGTTGCTTAGGCGGCCCCCCGGACGTGAAGCATACCCCGGCGATGTGTTTTATCTCCACTCCCGTCTTCTGGAGCGGGCGGCACGCATTATAGCTTCTGATGAAATAGCGGTTAACATGAACGATTTACCCCCTTCACTTAAAGGTAAGGTGAAAGGTGGCGGTTCGCTTACCGCATTGCCAATCATTGAAACACAGGCCGGAGACGTCTCAGCTTATATACCTACCAACGTGATTTCCATTACCGATGGGCAGATATTCCTGGAAACAAACCTGTTTAATGCTGGTATTCGTCCTGCCATTAACGTCGGTATCTCCGTATCCAGGGTAGGCGGAAGTGCACAGATTAAGCCCATGAAGAAGGTAGCCGGCACCCTGAAGCTTGACCAGGCACAGTATCGCGAACTTGAAGCATTTGCCAAGTTTGGCTCCGATCTGGATGCAGTCACCAAATCGGTACTCGACAAAGGAGCACGAAATGTTGAAATACTCAAACAGGCTCAGTATTCGCCCCTGCCTGTTGAAGAGCAGATAGCCATCATCTTTTGTGGTTCAAAAGGACTGTTAAAGAATGTGCCTGTCAGCAGTGTGAGAAATTTTGAACACCATTTTATTCACTATCTCCGTCAAAACAAAGCTGAATTA
>JAQVEI010000028.1 GCA_028697695.1 Lentimicrobiaceae bacterium | reverse complement strand
GGCATGGTAAGTTTTTTTTCCTTCAAATCAATGCCGGACGGTTTTCCAGTGTTTGCATTGTGATTGTAATCAAACAAATCATCTTTGATCTGAAATGCTATTCCGGTAAGCTCACCAAATTCATAAAACTTATTTACCATCTCCTCACTGCAGCCCGCCGATGCAGCTCCCGATGCACAGCAGGAGGCAATAAGAGAGGCTGTTTTTTTGCGTATAATTTCAAAATATACAGATTCTTCTATGTCCAGCCGGCGGGCCTTTTCTATCTGCAGCAGTTCTCCTTCGCTCATTTCGCGGGTGGCATTCGAAACAATACGAAGCAACTCATAATCACGGTTATCCATGGAGAGCAATAGTCCTTTTGACAGCAGGAAATCGCCCACCAAAACAGCAATTTTATTCTTCCACAATGCATTGATTGAAAAAGTACCCCTCCGCTCATTGGAGTCATCCACTACATCATCGTGAATGAGGGTAGCCGTATGCAACAATTCTATCAGTGTAGCAGCGCGTTGTGTGGAGGCGTTGATGTTACCGGCTGCTCCGGCAGATAAAAAGACAAAAAGCGGACGGATTTGTTTGCCCTTGCGCTTTACCAGGTAGCGGGTAATGCGGTCAAGCAAAAGCACGTTACTTTTAAGGCTTTGCCTGAAAGCCTTTTCAAATTCATCCAGATGAGCCTCGACGGGAATTTTTATCTCTTCCAGCACTTTCATTTGCAGATATGTCGTTTAAGTGTTGCAAATATATTTATTTAATGGGAAGCCAATCCGCATGTTTGGTTTAAATTGAATATGAGCTTGCATTAAAGAGGCTGTTGATAACTGTTGAACCATTTGCGATGTTCATAACACGATACAATCCCTTTGATTTTCTGCAATTGCTCTTAGAAGTCGCCGGGAGTGAAGCGGGGTTTGTTTTTTTTCTGTTGCTCTTCATATTTGTTACAATCAATTTCTACGGAGAGCGGTGTATCGGGTGCCTCGAAATCTCCTTGTGAGAGTTCGAGCTTATTATCATTGTAAATTCGTTTCATATACAAAGCCCATATGGGTAATGCCATATTTGCTCCCTGTCCCAGGGTGATGGTTCTAAAACGCACGCTTCGGTCTTCGCCACCCACCCATACGCCGGTAACCAGGTCGGGTGTAAGACCCATAAACCAGCCATCGGAATTGTTCTGGGTGGTACCGGTTTTGCCGGCCACCGGATTGTTGATACCATATTTATAGCGCAAGCGAACGCCGGTTCCACTTTCTACCACTCCCTTCATGAGTTGAAGCATCAGGTAAGCTGTTTCTTCGCTCATGGCCTCTTCCTGCCGGGGCATAAACCTGGCCAGTTCATTTCCGTTTTTATCTTCAATACGGGTAACAAAAAGTGGTTCAATGTACACTCCTTTTGCTGCATACGTATTCATGGCGCCCACCATCTCATACAGTGAAAGGTCGGGTGTGCCAAGCGCTATGGATGGCACAGCGGTAATTGGGCTGGTGACGCCCATTTTGCGGGCGATTTTTATCACCGCCAAGGGTGAGTATCTTTTGATGAGGAATGCCGATATCCAATTTATTGAATTGGCCAGCGCCTCTTTAAGGGTAACCATTTCTCCCTTTTTAAAGTCATTGGCATTGCGGGGCTCCCATTTGCCGCCTTCGGGCAGTTCAATGCTGTATTGTATGTTGGCAATTTTCGTGCATGGCGAGAAATCACCTTCCTGCATGGCAAGCGTGTATACAAAAGGTTTAAAGGTGGAGCCTACCTGACGGCGCGACATGGTAACATGATCAAACTGGAAATGGCTGTAGTTGATGCCACCTACATACGCTCTGACGAAACCTGTTTGAGGCTCTACGGATAATAATCCTGCCTGAAGGAAAAATTTATTGTAACGGATGGAATCCCATGGTGTCATCACTGTATCCTTGTCGCCCTTCCAGGTAAATACTGTCATGGGTACTTTGGTATGGAAAGCAAGGCGGATGGAATCCTCACTTATACCGGCAGCTTTCATTTTGCGATACCTTTCGCTGCGTTTCATGGAGTTGGTGAGTAGTTTTGTGGCCTCCTGTTGCACCTGACTGCGCGGGAAGTCGAACGGGGCTTCTTCACGACCTTTCCAGTGTTTAAAAAATGCCGGTTGTATGTCGCCGGATAGATGCTCAGTTACCGCCTCCTCTGCATATTTTTGCATGCGGGAATTGATGGTAGTATAGATACGCAAACCATCGCGGTATAAGTTATAATAAGTGCCATCGGGCTTGGGATTTTTTTCAATCCAGCCATAAAGCGGGTTGTTGATCCACCTAATAGAATCTTCGCTAAACTGAACCATATCCACATAATTCTTGCGTAAGGGCTTACGGGCATTCATTATCATTCTTAAATACTCCCTGAAATAGGTGGCTTCACCCGAGCGGTGATCCTGCATTCGATAGGATGACATATCTATGGGGATTACCCTGATGGAATCATAGGCATGCTCACTGATGTAGTCATATTTTTCCATTTGGTGCAACACCACTTCTCTTCTTTTAAACGCTCTTTCGGGATTACGCACCGGCGAAAACCAGGTAGGAGCTTTGAGCATACCCACCAGCATGGCCGATTCTTCGATGTTTAATTCGTTGGGTGCTTTGTTGAAGAAGGTTTTTGCTGCCGATTTAATGCCAAATGAATTGCTGCCAAAATCCACGGTATTGAAATACATGGCAATAATTTCCTGTTTGGTGTAATTTCGTTCGAGTTTAACAGCTGTTACCCACTCTTTAAGTTTAAGAAATGCCGTTTGAAAGAAATTGCGATTTTCGCCTCTGGGGAAAAGGTTTTTAGCCAATTGCTGGGTAATGGTTGATCCGCCGCCTTTATGGTTGCCTGTAAGTACGCCATAAGTTACGCGGAACAATGCTTTTACGTCAATACCTGAATGTTCATTAAACCGGGCATCTTCCGTGGCAATTATGGCCTCTATCAGATGAGGGGAGAGGTCGGTGTAATGAATGTTAGATCGGTTTTCAATGTAATACTTCCCCAGCAATTCCTGGTCGGCGGAGATAACTTCTGAGGCCAGGTTGCTCTTGGGGTTCTCAAGCTCTTCAAATGAAGGCATAAAACCCAACCAACCCATTGAAATGAAAGTGAAAAGTAAAACCACCAGCAGTATAACAGCGATGTATACTTTCCAAAATCTTATTTTCCAGGTTCTTATCTCTTTTGGGTGCTGGCTTGTGTTCTTTTTTGCAGGCATTCTTTTTTCTAAAAAATGGTTCAATGTTTTTATATAATTACCGGCTCAGGTCATTGCTGTTCGAGTCGTATGCCGGCCTCTGAAATACCTTTAAGCACTTCATGACGCATGGCCTGATTCAGGCGGAATGTAAATGTGCCCTTTTGTGGAAAGTTGATGTTTTCACGAATAAAGATGCGATTGTCGCGGTACTTACCGCTGCCTTTGCCCAGCCAACTGCCATCACGTGCAGCCAAAAGACATTCGATGGTATCCTTAGCCATCGCTCCATCGGGAAATTCGGTGGAGAGAAAAAAGTAGATGTTTTTGTACTGGTATGTGGTACTGTTGCGTACATTGATAAAAAAACGATAGGCACTGGCAGTATCTGTGATGTTTACCTTAAAAGTAAGCGCCTCGTCCTTAGGCCACAGATCATTGTTTAAACTCAGGCTTTCATCATAAAAAGCAGGACGGTTGCAAGCCATCATAAGAAGTGCAACAGATGCCAGGAGTAAGGGTTTAAAAATTTGGGTTTTCATCATATCCTATTAGCAAACGATGCGCAGACCGAAATATTTTAAGTCGGCGAGCAGAATGAAAGATTACTTTTTCTTGTCAAAGCGCGTTAAATCATCCTGGCTCATACTGTTCTCATGTTCGGTTTTTTTATGCTGATTATTCACATAATCCTCAAGTTTGGGCACCATTTTTCCTTTTTTGTTGGCTGCCATTACTTCTTTTACTTTGTTCAAAGGTATGGGCATCAGGGCGTTGGGGTCACTTTTGTAAGCAAACCAGATGGTGGCAGCAAACACATCAATTTTATGGATAAAAGCATCTCCTTTTTTTGTTTGCAACACTGTGTCGTCTGATGGAAAATCTTTAAGTGCCTCGTAATAAGCGGAGAATTCATAATTCAGACAACATTTAAGTTTGCCACACTGTCCGGCTAATTTTTGAGGATTGAGCGACAGTTGCTGTATGCGGGCTGCATTGGTGCTAACGGTGCTAAAGTTTCCCAGCCAGGTGGAGCAGCAAAGTTCGCGGCCACAGGTACCAATTCCTCCAAGGCGTGAAGCCTCCTGTCGTGCACCAATTTGCCGCATCTCAATCCGGATTTTAAACTCATCTGCAAGTATCTTTATTAACTCGCGAAAGTCAACCCGTTCATCAGCAGTGTAATAGAAAATGGCTTTGGTGTCATCGCCCTGGTATTCCACATCATTGATTTTCATTTTTAGGTTTAATCCGGAAGCTATGCTACGTGTTTTAAACATGGTAGCATCTTCTTTTTCAACCGCGGTAATCCATTTTTCAATATCGCTCAGCCTGGCTTTGCGGTACAGCTTGCGAACATCGTCTTTAGCCGGGTCAACCTTTTTTCGTTTCATTTGCAGTCGCACAATTTCACCAACCAGGGTAACGATACCGATGTCATGACCCGGATTGGCTTCCACTGCAACAATGTCGCCCACATGGACCTGGGTGTCTGAATTGGTTCTGAAGAATTCTTTACGGTTGTTCTTAAACCTTACCTCTACACAGTCAAAAGGTTGCCGGCTTGCAGGCAGGGGTATTTGATCGAGCCAGTCATAGGCATCGAATTTGCCACAGCTATGGCTGAAAATATTATCATTTTTGTGAATCAGGCTGGGTTGCCTGCAGCAACTTCGGGTAGCGAAATGATTTTGACGGGGGTCTATTTTTTGAGATTCTTCCATGGATTTTAAATTGAAGTAAACAGATCACCGCTCAATGGCAGCGATGTATATATAGATTCACAGCCAAAACTTAATCCGGCTATGATGGTACAAATTTACAATAAAAGCAATACTGTTGTTTAAAATGTTGAAACAGCAATTATGCCGGGTCAACATCTATGATTATTTTCACAGTTTTGAAATTAGTTCCCCCCGTGAAATCCTGTGTAATTTGTTGCAAAGCCTGCTTCATCCGACCGGTTTCAGCACCACGGTTCATTTTTAGCAACATGTTCTTTATATAATAATTTTTAATGCGGTTTACCATAGGATATTCGGGTCCAAGCAGTGCTTTGCCGAATTGCTTGCGCAGCATTCCTGCAAAAGTGTTGGCTGCTTCATCCAAAACCATTTGACTTTTATGGCGCAACGATATGCGCAGCAGTCGGGTGTATGGTGGGTAGTTGTATTTGTAGCGGTCGAGTAGTTGATTTTCAAATAGTTTTAAATAGTCGTCATTTTTCACCCATTGCAATAACGGATGCTCCGGGTTGTTGGTTTGTATCATGACTACCCCTTGTTTGGCTTTGCGGCCGGAGCGGCCACTTACCTGCGCAAGCAACTGATAGCTGCGTTCCAATGCCCTGAAGTCGGGATAGCTCATCATGCCATCGGCACTAAGCACGCCCACCAGGCTTACATTTTCGAAATTCAACCCTTTGGTCACCATTTGTGTGCCAACCAAAATATTGATTTTCCCGATTTCAAAATCACCAATCAGCGACTGATAAGCATTTTTTGTTCGTGTGGTATCCAGATCCATACGGGCTATGGTTGTTTCAGGGAAGAGTATCCCAAGTTCTTCTTCCACTTTCTCGGTACCGAAGCCACGCATGAGTATAGAAGGACTATTGCATTCGGGGCATACGGGAGGTACAGGCATGGTATATCCACAGTAGTGGCATTTTAGCAGATTGATGTTTTTATGATAGGTTAAAGTTACATCGCAGTTTACACAACCCGGTATGTGTTGGCAAACCTGACACTCAAGCCGCAAAGAAAATCCCCGCCGGTTTTGAAACAGTATAATCTGTTCTTTGGCTTCAAGTGCTGTACCTATCGCTTCAAAAAGAGGGGCAGCAAAATGCGATTTCATCCGTTTGAGCCGGATTTCGTTGCGGGTGTCAATAATTTGGATGTCAGGCATCTTAACGCCTCCATACCTTTCGTTGATTTCCACCAGATTGTATTTTCCGCCACGAGCATGATAATAGCTTTCCACTGCAGGGGTTGCGGAGCCAAGAATCACAGCCGCTTTATGCAGGCGGCCAAGCATGAGCGCCGTATCGCGTCCATTGTAACGGGGAGCCGGATCATGCTGCTTATAGCTTGTATCATGCTCCTCATCCACGATAATCAATCCCAGGGTGTTGAAAGGTAAAAACAGAGCTGAACGGGGCCCAAGTAATATTTTATACGACTGCTCATCACGATGAAGAGAGAGTGGAGCATTTGCCTTGTTCCATATCTCAATGCGTTCAAATTCATTGTGTTTGGAATGATATACCCCAACGTCATCACCAAAACATTTCTGTAACCGGACAATTATCTGTGTGGTAAGTGCAATCTCAGGTAGCAAATAAAGTACCTGTTTCCCCTGTTTTATTACTTCGTCGATCAGGCGGATATACAGCTCTGTTTTTCCGCTGGAGGTTACTCCTTTCAGCAGGGTTACTTTTGCCTCGTCCAGGGTAGGCAGTATCTGGTTAAAGGCATGCTGCTGGGCCGGAGTAAGTTCAATAGAGGACGGGGATGTGGTAGCCTGAAGGTGCGTGAGCCGGCTGATTTGCTGTTGATATTGTTCAAGAATGCCCTTTTTTAGCAATGCATCCAGGGTTGCTGCGGTAGTTAACGGACCCGAAAGCAGGTTGTTTCGCGAAACTTCCCGGCCTTCCCCTGAAAAAGGGCTGGCAATCTGTATAAAATACATAAGCATTTCCATCTGCCGGTAAGCCCTTTTGTGTAATAGATCAATGGCTTTATGCAGATTTTCTTCATTTTGAAAAGCTGCTCCCAGCCTGATGTATTTTTCATACCGGGGCTTGTATTTTTCTGACAATTCCTCCTCCACCCGGATAATACCTTTGTCAATCAGGGTTTTTATCAACGGAATTACCTTCCTTAAGTCCACTATACGCCCGACTTCGGTAAGTGTGAGTACTTTATGTAGCCCGAGTGCTTCTACTATCAAAAACTCGCGTTCATTCAATACCTGAGTGTCATGAATATACTCCGGATCCAGCTTAATGCGGGTTTCGCTGGCCAACTTATAGGCCGAAGGCAGGGCCGCGTTCATTACTTCACCTTCACTACACAGATAATAATCGGCCATCCATTTCCAGAATATAAACTGATTTTCATTCACTACCGGAAAATCATCGACCAAATCCAGTATGTATTTTATTGAGCTTTGCTTTGGAGGTGTTGTGTGCACACGACGAATGAGGCCCGTGTAAAACTTTTTAGCCCCAAACTGAACCACTGCCCTCAAACCGGGCTTTACCGCCTCATTCAATTCCTGAGGAACCCTGTAGGTGAAATAGCCATACAGCGGAAGGGGAAGCAAAAGGTCGACAAACCATGCCGTGTATTCTTTTTCGGGCAAAATGATGGATTTTTGTTGAAAGGGTCAAAGATACTGAATTTGGAAGGTAAATGCGCATTTTATGAAAGCAGATTGCCGCAATATTGCAGTAAAATGACACCATTACATGTTTTTAAATTTTATAACTGTTCGTAAGATTTATCCGTTTTGTCAAAAACATTAATACGCTCGATTGTTATATCATCATTCACAAATATTACTTTCGTTATGCGCTGGACAGGAAGACGCGGAAGCTCCCATGTTGAAGACCGCCGGGGCCAATCGGGTGGTAAAATGCTGGTAGGCGGCGGTATTGGTACTATAGCCATTGCACTTATTGTGTGGTTTCTGGGTGGCGATCCGGGACAATTGCTCAATATAGCTAATCCCGACACGGGAAATGCACCTCATGAAATAAGTGCGGAGGAGGAACAACTGGCACAATTTGTCTCAGTAGTACTGGCTGATACTGAAGAAGTATGGAGTAAGCTGTTTGGACAGTTCAATAAAACTTACCGCGAGCCCACTCTTGTTCTGTTCAGCCGGCAGGTGGAATCGGCATGCGGTTTTGCGAATGCTGCCAGCGGCCCATTCTATTGTCCGGAAGATGAAAAAATATACATCGATCTAAGCTTTTGCGACGAATTGCGTCTTCGCTTCGGTGCTGAGGGCGACTTTGCCATCGCATATGTTATAGCCCACGAAGTGGGCCATCATGTTCAGAAACAATTAGGTATACTGGAAGAGGTGCACAACCAAAGAAGCTCCCTAAGTTCAACGGCAGCCAATGCCTTAAACGTGAAACTTGAACTTCAGGCCGATTTCTTTGCCGGCGTATGGGCTCATCATGCCGAACGGATGCTTAAAATATTGGAGGAGGGAGACATTGATGAAGCGCTAAGGGCTGCCGCCGCAGTAGGGGATGACAATATTCAGCGGCAAACCCAGGGTCATGTGGTGCCGGACAGTTTTACCCACGGCTCCTCCGGTCAGCGTATGCAGTGGTTTCGCAAAGGATGGGAAACCGGTGACTTAAACCAGGGAAATACCTTTAAAAAAGGAGCCGTGTAGCCCGTAGTGATGGATGAATGCCAAATTGGTTATAGACATATAACAATGCCAGGCTACATTCCCTGCCGGGATTGCCATCGCGATGCTGGTTAACAACTTAGCGCATAAATCAGAGTTGAATGTTAAATAATGCTGCCATTGTATTTACAATTTTAACGGGTGTAATCGCTCTTTATCAATTGTTTCTGGCCCTTGGTATGCCCTGGGGTGCTGCCTCTATGGGCGGTAGGTTTCCCGGAAAATATCCTCCGAAAATGCGAATAGTGGCACTGGTTAACGTGTTTGTGCTGCTCTTCTTTGCAATGGTGGTATTGGCCGAAGCCAATATGTTTTTCCGATTTTTAAAGCCGGTTTCGGGTATTGGCATTTGGTTTATTGCGGCATTTTACTTTTTAACCACCATTTTGAATGCGATATCACCAGCGAAGATTGAGCGTATATGGGTGCCAGTTGCATTTATTCAATTGATATCGGTAATTATGGTAGCCCTTGGCTTCAAATAATTTAAATATCATCACAATCATCGGGAAACTAACATCGCCGGCTACCTGTAACAGAGGATCCTGAATTACGGGTTTACATGTTTTTAGTCAGTTTTTTTACCAGACGCATTTCGCTGAAAAATTCTCTGAGGATGACCCGCAATACGGTGTAGGTTGGTACAGCCAGTATCATGCCGGGAATGCCGAACATGCTGCCGCCCATGATGATGACCAGAAATATTTCAATGGGATGTGCTTTGACGCTGGTGGAATAGATAATCGGCTGAAGTAAAATATTGTCCACGAGGTTTGAAACAGCAAATACCCCGGCAATGGTAAGACTTAAGGGGACAATATCTCCATAAATTCCAGCAGACAGTGTGCCTATAATTCCGATAAATATACCGATAGATGCGCCAATCAGGGGGCCCAGATAAGGGATGATGTTAAACAGCCCGCCTATAAATCCTATAAGTAAAGCATTTTCAACGCCAAACAACGAAAGACCAGAAGTTATCAGTGTTATCATAGCTGCAACTTCCATACTTAAACCGCCGAAATAACGGGTAAGCAGATGCTTTACTTCTTTTAATATTCTGGTGGCTGAAGCTATGTGGTTTACGGGTATCAGCAGAATAAATGCTTCATAAAACAGCCGGTCATCCTTCAGGAAGAAAAATGCAATAAATAGAATAGAGAATACGCCCATGATCAGTGATCCCATAAAGGCGAATATCTGGTTCAGGGCAACGGTAAAAGTATCCATATTCAGAAATGTCTTTAACCTAAGCACCAAAATATCACTTATGCCCTGATCCGGGTCGAGATAGCCGGTATCGTGCAAAAAATGATTTAATTTGTCCATGGGCTGTTCAAGCATTGCCGAAATCGAAGCTGTGTCGATGTGGGCAATAGCCCGGGCCTGCTGGGCAACCAACGGTATAAGCAGCATAACAAAAGCGAGAAACAGCCCAAAGATTATCAGTAGGGTAAGTAAAGCACTCAGGGCATGTGGCATTCCATGTCCCTTGATCCTCAAACTGTCAAAAAAATGTACAAGAGGGCGTCCCATCACTGAAATAACAAGAGCTGCCAGGATGTAGAACACGATAGCCGAGAAATACCATAAGAACAACAACAGCACGATTACCCCGCTAATGGTGAGTATGGTTTTCAGTGTTTTATTCATAGATTGAAATTTTACACTAAGTTACATCCGATTTTACAAACAATGGTAATAAAAGCATCATCATTAGTTATTTAAATAATAGTTGAGGGTAAGCCGGAACATAAAATTTTTAGAAATATCGTGGCTGCTATAGGCACCTGATCTGTAAAAGACGCCACATCCTATGCCCGAGACGGGAGAGTTCAGCAGGTTATTTATGAGTAGTCCGGTCTCGGTATATCCTTTTTCCATTGTTTTAAATGATGCCAGATAATGAACTTCAGGCTGTTTCAATCCACCGATACCAAAATTAAATACCAGTACCGGCTCGGGTTGAAAATTGGGATTTGTTCTGAAAAATTTTCCGAAGCTGTGATTAATAAAAATCCCCAGAAACCGGTCGTTCAAAAATTCATCCGGATACATGGTGCTAAAGCTGCCCGGTGCAAATAAGGAAAAGCCCCTGCCTGCACTACCGTATCCGTTTATCATTTCACTTTGCGGCGCGGGTTTATCCATCCATGACGCTCTGACCCAAAGCGTGGTTTTGCCCAAAAAGCGATAATCGATCGTATATTTGGTTTTGATATCCAGTCGATGATAGGTAAAATCGCCATTTAAGAAGTTTTTTCCACTGTACGTGTACTGTAACCATGTTTCAGGGTTGGGTTTCCTGGCCTGAATGCGCTCAAATTGGTTCCGGATAAACTTTTGGCCCGTCGCCAGCCTTATTCCGGCCTTAAGCTTACCAAAGGTATGTTTATCTGACAGCACGACCAGGTTTTCTGTGCTTATTTGTTCAAAGCCATATGGGTAGAGTGCTTGTACGTATGACTGTTCCAACCCCAGATGCAAATCAACGTAAGGGAAGGGATTAAATGACCAAAATAACCGGGTAGATTTTACCCTGTTCATTTTCTCGATGTAAAAAATGCGAAATTCCCATGCGTTAAGCACAGATTTTTCATCTCCCAGGAAAACCGTTCCGGCCGTTTCAGCCAGATCATC
>JAQVEI010000553.1 GCA_028697695.1 Lentimicrobiaceae bacterium | reverse complement strand
CAATTGCGGACATCCGCGCCTATAACAGTGATATTAATGACCGCCTGGCTCGGAAAAAAGATCGATACACCTTCAGGGCAGAACAACTGGATTTGGTTATTGTGGTCAATCGTTTGCTGACTGGATTTGATGCACCTTGTTTGTCAACGCTTTTTATTGATCGCAAGCCGATGAAGCCTCAGGATTTAATCCAGGCATTCAGTCGAACTAACCGACTGTTTGATAGGTCTAAAAAGTACGGTCAGATTGTAACATTTCAAAAACCGGAGACTTTCAAAAAAGCGGTTGATGATGCACTTAGGCTCTATTCAAACGGTGGCGAAAACGCGGTATTAGCTCCAACCTGGGAAGAAGAAAAAGAAAATTTTGACAATAAGGTCAATGCACTTAAAATGATAGCCGGGAATCCTGAAGACGTACCGGAGACTGATTCGGCGACCACTGGAGAATTGAAGCGTTTCGCTAAAGCATACCAGGAATTTGACAAGCTGTTTACATCTATTCAGGTGTATTCGCAGTATGAATATAGTAATGTATTAACTGAGACCGGTCTAACCATGGATATGATTGAAGAGTATGCCGGGAAGTATGAGAATGTAATTGAGGAAATAAAGCAACGTAAAGAAGGTGGCGACGATCCTGTTACTATCACAATCGATGTCATGTACGAGCTAGAAAGCTTTAGAACTGATGAAATCAACTATGACTACATCTTGTCATTGATTCAAGCCTTCATCCCAGAGAGAGAAGGCGAGCTGAGAGAATTGTCTGATAACGACATTAAATCTATCACCACATATATTGACGAGTTGCGTAAAACAAACTCTGGTTTGGCTGATATTATTACCAACCTGTGGATCCTGGTTCAAATGGATCCTGAGCGATATCGAGGGCAGTCAGTTGCGAACCTGCTGGATGAAATGATTGACATCACAATTAATGCTAAAGTTAAAGAAATTTCTAGAGATTGGTTTATCGGTTATGAGCAGTTACTTTTCGTGGTCAAGAATTACCGTAAGGGAGAGTCAAAACAGCTTGGTGAACAAGAGCTTAATGAGTCAAGAAATTATGCTGCTTACAAGGAACACTTTGGAGATAAGGCGTTATCAAATCTCAAGTATATGAGATCAATCAAACCTGCATACACCCAGGTTATTGAGGATGTAATAGTTCCGTTACAGCGTCGAAGATAGATTAAAAAATCAACGGTTCAATGGAAAATTCCAAATTGGACGATTGAAAAGGAAAAAGACAAGGAGTAACTAATGAGAGAAAAAATAAGGCAACCGAAAGTAAGGTTTAAAGAATTCGCTGGTGAAAATGCTCACCCTTGGGAACAGCGTAAGTTTGATGAAATCACATTTCATTCTGGTGAAAAGAATAAGGAAAATTTACCATATGAGAGTTATTCAATCACTAACGAAGATGGATTTGTGCCCCAAGATGAAAAATTTGAAAATGGTGGATCTATGAAAAATGCTGATAAGAGCATGTACTACATAGTTACCCCGAATTCATTTGCTTACAACCCGGCTAGAATAAATGTAGGTTCAATTGGCTACCATAAACTGGCCCAAAACGTTATTGTAAGCTCTCTTTATGAGGTTTTCAAAACTACTGACGAAGTTGACGATAGTTTTCTATGGCAATGGTTTAAATCGGAAAAATTTCAAAGATTTATCAAGTTATACCAGGAGGGTGGGGTACGTTTATATTTCTATTACGATAAACTGTGCATGAGTCACATTGCACTACCAAAAATTGAAGAGCAAGAAAAGATTGGTTTATTTTTCAAGAACATCGATAACCTTATCACCCTTCATCAGCGTGAGTTGGAAAACACTAAAGATTTGAAAAACACAATGCTTTCAAAAATGTTTCCAAAAGAAGGATCAATTGTACCGGAGATTAGATTTGCTGGTTTTACTGATCCTTGGGAACAGCGTAAGGCTGGAGATATCTTTAAATCCGTCTCAGATAAAGGTCATTTAGACTTGCCGGTTTTGTCAGCATCGCAAGAGTTAGGTATGATTAGACGCGATGAAATTGGTATTGATATTAAGTATGATGAGAAGAGCATAAATACATATAAACGGGTAAAGCCAGGGCAATTTGTTATACACTTGCGTTCATTCCAAGGAGGATTTGCTTGGTCCGATATTGAAGGTATAACATCGCCAGCATACACGGTTTTGGACTTCAAAGAACCAGAAAAACAAGTGTCTAAATTTTGGAAGGAAGTGCTAACAAGTACAACATTCATTAAAAGACTCGAGACCGTTACTTATGGTATTCGAGATGGAAGAAGTATTAGTTTCACGGATTTTTCATCATTGAAATTTAACCTACCAAATTTTGAAGAACAAAGCAAAATAGGGAAGTTTTTTGTTCAACTTGACAACCTAATCACCCTTCATCAGCGTGAGCTGGAAACGTACCAAAACCTAAAGAAAACTATGCTGGAAAAGATGTTCGTCTAGATTAGTAGGGGCATTTAAAATTAAACTATAAATTAGGAGAAAATAATGGCTGATTATAACAAACAAAATTCACAATCACTATATCAGGCTCTTTGGAATAGTGCCGATATACTGCGCTCTAAAATGGATGCGAACGAATACAAATCATACCTGTTAGGGATGGTCTTTTATAAATATCT